>NZ_JBHZGO010000022.1:0-2015 GCF_042747725.1 Coleofasciculus sp. H7-2 | reverse complement strand
ACCTCAGCGTCCGGGGCGTTGGAAGCGTGCTTAACGAAGGCATAAAGCTCCGCATAGCGTTTGCGCACCTTTACCCGCACCTCGTCGTCGGCGGACGCCGCAAAGCTGTGGAGCAGCACGAGCAGTTCGTCGCGGCGCTCGAGCAACCCGACGTAGGCCGTTCCCATCGCCTCGAGTGGGCACCCTGTGTTCGCCACGAGCGCGTCCTGAAAGGTGTCTTGAACCCGGTCGCAGACCCGCAGGGCGCTCACAAGAAAGAGCTCTTTCTTGGTTCCGAACAGCTTGAAGATGTATGGCTGTGAGATACCTACCTGCCTTGCGATCCGCTCCGTTGAGCTGCCGTGAAGGCCGTGCTGAGCGAACTCCGCGATGGCCGCTTCGATGACCGCCTCCCTGCGCTCGTCGGCCCCGATACGTCGTGGTGTAGCACCTTGCGGCATGCGGTTAGTGTACACTCACTAATCGCAGGTGTCAAGCTATAGCTTGAAAGCAAGTGCAGAAGCACATCTTATTACTGCCCGCGCTGTCGTCTCGCTCAACTTCGGCATAAGACTTCGGCTGTCTCGAAGCTGATTACAGGCGTCCGGATGGCCAACGTTGAGATGAAGAAGGCAGTGGATGCGAGCGCGCTGCCCCTTGTGACCTCCGAGAGAACGCCTTGGTGTTTCAAAACACGCCTTGATCAAAACCTCATCGTGCTTGGGCGTGGGTTTGGCTACCTCTTCGAGCTGAAGCACATCGGGCGAACCGTATCTCGTGTACACGACGGCTTTCATGAGTATTCCTCCACGGTGATGACGACATTCCCCTTCTTATGTCCTTTATCAACATACCTGTGAGCCTCAGCAGTCTGCTCCAGCGGATAGCGCCTGTCGATGATTGTTTTTATCTTTCCCGCTTCGATAAGCTCTTTCAGGAAGACCAGATCTTCAACCTTCTCGGCGCTTGATGACGTCAGGACGTTGAGATAGGTCCCCGTCTTCTTTAGAGACTTTTTGCCTCGTAAAGACGAAAGCTTGCCTACCGCGTCAAAAATGACGTCATAGGTCTGACCGCTTTGGGTAAAATCATCCTTTGTGTAATCAATGACCTTGTCAGCGCCCAGAGACTTCACCAGCTCCACATTCGTGGTGCTGCATACCCCGGTCACTTCTGCCCCAAAGTGCTTGGCAAGCTGCACCGCAAACGTGCCCACACTTCCTGAAGCTCCGTAGATCAAAACTTTTTGTCCGCCCTGGATATTTGCCTCCCTAAGGATATACAACGCCGTACGTCCCCCGACAGGAACGGCGGCAGCTTCCTCGAAGGTCATATTGGCCGGTTTAATGGCCACCACCCCATCCTCGGGCAGACATTTGTACTCGGCGTACGCACCGAAATTCACTCCGAAGGTAGATGCAAAAACCTGGTCACCTTTTTTAAACAGGTTTACATCTTTGCCTACGGCTTCGATTTCCCCTGCTAGCTCCATCCCTAGGATGGTTCTTTTCGGTTTTCTAAGGCCCAAGTATAATCGCGCGAAAAGCCATTGCCAGCGAGGAACTGTAAAACTTCGCATTCTACAGTCGCCTGCTGTCACTGTCGTCGCATATACTTTTACCAACACTTCATTATCCTTGGGCGTGGGTTTGGCTACCTCTGTGAGCCGAAGAACCTCCGGTGAGCCGTACTCCGTGTAGACCATCGCTTTCATCGGTGTTCCTCCAAGATTGCTTTGATCCGGTTATTTTGCATTTAGCTCGCTACAACTACACACATGTCTCGAACCGCAAGAGTAAGGGTCAGGAGTCTTTTGAATGAAGGATAACGCTTCGTTGCTTGTAACGTGTAACGGCTCGTTCGCTGCGTAAGCCCTTCAGCCAAAGTAGCAACACTGCATAAGGTTTTCAACCTCGAGTGCTAGGGGATTAGTGGGTTAGGAACCAGGCCAAATTGTGAGCAGCGATTTTGCGACAGACACTGGCTCTGATGGACGTCTTGGACAAAGCGGCACCTCTCGGGCCTGTCCGCCAAAA
>NZ_JBHZGO010000021.1:0-2034 GCF_042747725.1 Coleofasciculus sp. H7-2 | reverse complement strand
CCATTTCTCAAAGCATGGAGGCATTGCGTCGGGTGTAGTTTCCTTCATGGGTATTTTTCAACGTGAACTTCTTATCTGGCATGGATCATAACTCATTTGGTTTTAATTCATTGTTTAAGTCCCGGTAGCAGATGTGCGCGAACCGACAGGTCGGCGCTTCGCTATCGCTACGCCTTGCGTCACGCCCTCAAAGACGCCAAACAAGTCTTTCACTTTGCCGCCCAGGTGGCAGTGAGAACCAGCTTAATCGACCCAGTGCATGACTTTGAGGTGAATTCTTCGGGGACGCTGAATTTGCTCGAAGAAATGCGATCGCTGTTTGATCCACCGCCCCTCGTCTTCACTTCCACTAACAAAGTCTACGGCAATCTACCAGACATCCAATTCCAGCAGAACCATACCCGCTATCAACCCATTGTCGGGGCAGGGTTCCCCTGTCCTGGTATTAGCGAAGACCGTCCGATAGACTTCCATAGTCCCTATGGTTGTTCTAAAGGTGCCGCCGATCAGTACGTCCTCGACTACGCCCGTACCTTTGGTATGCCCACAGTCGTCTTCCGCATGAGCTGCATTTACGGCCCCCATCAGTTCGGCACCGAAGATCAAGGCTGGGTTGCTCACTTCCTGATTCGCGCCATCAAAGGTCAGCCAGTCACATTATACGGCGACGGAATGCAGGTGCGAGACATCCTGTTTGTTGAGGATCTTGTCGATGCCTTCCTGCTAGCACAAGAGAATATTCGCACTCTCTCCGGTCAAGCTTTCAATATCGGTGGCGGCATTGAAAACACCATCAGCTTACTGGAATTCATCGAACTGATCCGCGAGATACATGGGAAAAAGCCGACCGTATATTTTGACAATTGGCGTCCCGGAGATCAGTGTTACTACGTCTCCGATACCAGGAAATTTCAAGCCGCAACTGGCTGGACACCCCAATTGAGCATTCCCCAAGGCGTCCGAAAACTCTATCAATGGCTGTTATCTCGCAGGATAATTGCCACACCCTGCGATCGCTGGGATTTTATCAAGCGCTGTCCACAGCCCGAATTGACTTAGCGGGACTTAAACAAAATTCAAGCCCAAACAAAGCCTAAATTGGCTAGGTGTAAGGCGAATACGTCACTATTCTCCTGAAGCCAACAGACAAATCGATAAGATATGGCTGTTCTAAAAGCTGACAAAGCTTCAGTAAATGTCTTCAACGGTTTATTCGCCCAGCGCCGTCTTAAACCTCCCGTTAATTGTTGCCAAATAATAAAACTGTAGGCACAGAAAACTAATATCAAATGTCGATGAAGGCTGATGGTACTTCGCGTCTGATATTCTTTTAAACCTAACCATCATGAGAGCCTCACGATAGAATACTTCCACCCAATTTCTTTGGGAGTAAGTTTTTATTATCCATTCACAGGTTGCCTTTTCGTGAGCAACATTAGTAATAAGATAGTTAACTTCTGTGGCTTCGGCTAAACTAGCAGCATTCATCACGATAGCTATTGTTCTAGTTTCTACAAAAGCTGGCATTTCTACCTCAACTGTGGCTACCCATACTGTTCTTGGGAGTTCTACTTCTAGTTGGATGCCTGTAAATGCCTCTGGCTTCAGGCTTTTTGCTAACTCATCTAATCTTAAAGTTACTTTTTCCTTCTCTGGTTCTAGTTGACAAATAACTTTTCTATTTTTGGCTAATCCAGCTATGTATTTTAACTTATTTAACTCTAATTGCTTCAGGAAATTACTATTATTTCCATAGCCGGCATCTACCAATACTACTCCCGGCTTTTCACCTCTGCTTAGACATTTATCAATTAACTTCAATGCTATATCTGGCTTTTTGACAAATTCTGGGTCTTGTTTTCCTTCCGGTAATGAACTCGCGTGCTGATACAATTCAACATCTAATGGTCAGGGCTATTTCATTCTAGACAGAGAGGGTGAAATCCAGTAAGCTAAAGCTCAACGAATTTTTCTTATCGAGCTATGAGAACGCTTGCCATTGTGGAAGCCTTTTCCAGTTTGCCTGACGCACGA
>NZ_JBHZGO010000020.1:0-40100 GCF_042747725.1 Coleofasciculus sp. H7-2 | reverse complement strand
GATTGCTGGCAACCCAGTAGGATAATTCTCTAGGGAGAGTCGGCAGGTCTTCTGGTAGCTCCATGTCTTGGTCGGTCAACTTGGCTGAGAGATGCACCACATCTCTCAGCAGTTGTTCAACCTCAGAGGCTAAGCTTCTGAGGTCTTTTTCTGGCGGATGGTCTTCAATCCATTCCACCAAACCGACGCGATAAGGCTTTTCGCGGACGTACTCTAAGACCCTAAACCGCTGCTGCCCCAAGGTCAAGATTTTCATGCGGTCATCGGGAAGACGCTGGAAGTGGATAATTTCAGCGCAGCATCCCACTGCGGCTGGTTTACTTTGAACCGGGTCCCACATCAAAACCCCAAAACGGCGATCGCTCTCCAGAATCGTGTTCATCATGATTCGGTAGCGAAATTCAAAAATATGTAGCGGTAAGGGTCTCCCTGGAAATAGCACCACTTCGGGCAGTGGAAACAGGGGGAGTTCTCGAACTGCAATTGAGGAAGAGGATGCCATTGTCCCTATAGTTGCTGTACGTGCGATTCTTTACTTACTTTAACCGATCTCTTTCCTAGAATTCCAACGACGAAGCCCTTTAGAGGTGGCTCTAAAGGGCTTCGCCGAATGCAGACTCACAAGAGCCTGATTTAAAGTTTGACTTCAATATCGACGCCTGCTGGCAAATCCAGTTTCATCAAAGCGTCAATCGTCTTGGAGGTGGGCTGATAAATGTCAATAATGCGGCGGTGGGTACGAGTTTCAAAGTGTTCCCGCGAATCCTTATCAACGTGAGGCGATCGCAAGAGACAGTATATTTTCTTCCGCGTCGGTAAGGGAATGGGGCCAATAGCTGTTGCCTGTGTCCGGTTTGCAGTATCGACAATCTTTTCGCAAGAGGTGTCAAGCAAACGCCGGTCAAAAGCCTTCAAGCGAATGCGAATTTTTTGCTGCTGGATAGTTGCCATTTTCAGTTGTCCAGGTTCTAATTAGTGGTTATTTGTTAGGTTTTAGTTGTTAGTATGACGGCAGTTTTTTTGCCGTACACGCACAGCTTCGGAGTTTAGCATCTGATTTCAAGGACACAGATAAGGAGCAGAAAAGCATATACTTTCCTGCTCCTTATCTGTTGGTCAAAATCCTATTTCAGGATCTTGGAGACGACACCAGCACCGATGGTGCGACCGCCTTCACGTATAGCGAATCGCATTCCTTGCTCAATTGCGATCGCGTTGATTAACTCAACGGTCATTTTGATGCGGTCTCCCGGCATTACCATCTCGGCATCAGTGCCATCATCCGAGGTGAAAGCTCTGATGGTTCCAGTTACGTCGGTTGTACGCACGTAAAACTGAGGACGATATCCAGCGAAAAACGGTGTTTTCCGACCGCCTTCTTTTTCTTGAAGGATGTAGACTTCAGACTCAAACTGAGTGTGAGGAGTAATTGTACCAGGCTTAGCTAGCACCATACCCCGCTCAATATCTTCCTTCTTCAAACCCCGGAGTAGCACGCCGACGTTATCGCCAGCCATCCCTTCCTCCAAGGTCTTCTGGAACATTTCCACGCCAGTTACTGTTGTGCTGCGAGTGTCTCGAATTCCCACCAGTTCAACAGTTTCCCCAACTCTGACTTTGCCCCGTTCAATCCGACCAGTAGCAACGGTACCGCGACCTGAGATGGAGAATACGTCTTCCACAGCCATCAGGAAGGGCTTATCAATATCCCGCTCTGGAGTAGGAATGTAAGAATCGACCTCATCCATCAACTTGTAGATTTTATCTACCCACTCATTCTCACCCCGTGGGGTCTTAGGATTGGCAGCCATAACATCCAACGCTTGTAGTGCCGAGCCTACAACGATGGGAATATTGTCACCGTCGAAGTCGTAAGAACTCAGCAGTTCCCGGACTTCCAGGTCTACCAGTTCCAACAATTCTTCATCGTCCACCATGTCTTGCTTGTTCAAGAAGACAACTAGCTGGGGAACGCCAACTTGCTTAGCGAGGAGGATGTGTTCCCGCGTCTGAGGCATAGGACCATCTGCCGCCGACACCACCAGAATGGCACCATCCATTTGAGCTGCACCCGTGATCATATTCTTCACATAGTCCGCGTGACCTGGGCAGTCTACGTGGGCATAGTGGCGAGATTCGGTTTCATACTCAACGTGAGCGGTATTGATGGTAATACCGCGAGCCTTTTCCTCCGGCGCTGCATCAATGTCGGCATAACCCTTTGCTTTTGCCCGACCCATTGCTGCCAGGGTCATCGTAATGGCAGCGGTTAAGGTCGTTTTACCGTGGTCAACGTGACCAATCGTGCCGATATTGACGTGGGGTTTAGTGCGTTCAAACTTTGCGCGTGCCATGTATTACGTGTTCCTTTTTCCTTTTTCCTTTGCCAGTTGTCCGTTGTCAGTTGTCAGTTGGCTTTTCTACTGACAACTGACAACTGACTACAGACCAATTTATGTGTTCCCTTTGCTCTTGGCGATGATGGTTTCAGCCACGTTGCGAGGAACTTCTTCGTAATGGCTAAACTCCATCGAGAAGATACCCCGACCTTGAGTCATCGACCGGATATCCGTCGCATAGCCAAACATCTCAGCGAGTGGAACTTTGGCTGTCACCTTAGTAACGCCTTGTTCCGAGTTCATGCCTTCAATTTGACCGCGACGGGAGTTGAGGTTGCCCATCACGTCCCCAAGGAAGTTTTCCGGAGCTTCCACCTCAACTTTCATCATAGGCTCCAACAGCACTGGTGAAGCCTTCATCACAGCTTCTTTAATCGCCATTGAGCCAGCGATTTTGAAAGCCATTTCTGAGGAATCTACATCGTGGTACGATCCATCCACCATCGTTGCCTTCAGGTCAATCACTGGATATCCAGCCACAATACCCGATTCGCAAGCTTCTTTCATCCCTTGTTCTGCTGGACCGATATACTCTTTAGGTACTATACCGCCAACAATTTTGGAGACAAACTCGAAACCAGTCCCCGGCTCTCCAGGCTCTACTTGAATCACGACGTGACCGTACTGACCTTTACCACCACTCTGACGGATAAATTTCCCTTCAGCTTTGACGGGTTTGCGAATGGTTTCGCGGTAAGCAACTTGCGGCGCACCAACGTTAGCTTCTACCTTGAACTCTCGCAGCATTCGATCTACGAGAATTTCTAAGTGCAGTTCGCCCATCCCCGCAATTACTGTCTGGTTGGTTTCTTGGTCAATGTGAACTCGGAACGTCGGGTCTTCTTCTGACAGCGATTGCAGAGCTTTGGAGAGCTTCTCCATATCCTGCTTAGTTTTGGGTTCCACTGCCACGGAGATCACTGGTTCTGGGATAAACAGGGACTCCAGAATCACTGGCGAGTTTTCGTCGCAGATGGTATCGCCTGTATAGGTGTCTTTCAGACCTAAAGCTGCACCTAAGTCACCAGCCCGCATTTCATCTACTTCGATCCGTTCGTCAGCCTTGAGAACGATCAAGCGGGAGATGCGTTCTTTTTTATCCTTGCTTGAGTTGAGGATATAACTGCCCTTTTTGATTACGCCGGAATAGACCCGAATGAACGTCAAGCGTCCATAGGGGTCTGCCATAATCTTGAAAGCTAAAGCAGCCGCTGGTTCTTCATCGCTGGCGTACCTTACTACCTCGGTGCCGTCTGGCAATAGTCCTTGAATTGGGGGAACGTCAATGGGAGCCGGTAGGTAATCTACCACCGCATCCAACAGCAGCTGAACGCCCTTGTTTTTAAAGGCAGAACCGCACAACAGCGGGACAATTTTGCCTGCAATTGTGCCTTTACGCAACGCCATCCGAATTTCTGGTTCGGTTAGTTCTTCGCCTTCCAGGTACTTTTCCGTCAGGACATCATCGGTTTCTGCTACAGATTCGATGAGCTTAGTACGGTACTCTTGGGCTAGCTCCTGAAGGTCTACAGGAATGTCTATTTCCTCAATTTCTTTTCCCTGGTCGTCTTTGTAGAGGTAGGCTCGCATCCGAACTAGGTCTACAATTCCCTGAAAGTCGTTTTCAGCACCGATAGGAATTTGAATGGGGACAGCATTTGCCCGCAGGCGATCGCTTATCTGGCTATAAACTTTATAAAAGTTTGCCCCAGTGCGATCCATTTTATTGATAAAAGCGATCCGAGGCACCTTATACCGATCTGCCTGTCGCCATACAGTCTCAGATTGAGGCTGCACGCCTCCCACCGAGCAGAACACAGCAATCACGCCATCCAACACCCGCATTGAACGTTCTACTTCAATCGTGAAGTCTACGTGACCGGGGGTATCAATGATGTTGATTTGGTGATTCCGCCAGCTCGTGCTAATCGCAGCGGCGGTAATGGTAATACCTCGTTCCCGCTCCTGCTCCATCCAGTCAGTCGTTGCTGTGCCTTCGTGGACTTCGCCAATTTTATGAACGATACCGGAATAAAACAGAATCCGTTCTGTTGTTGTTGTCTTGCCCGCATCAATGTGGGCTGCAATTCCGATGTTGCGTGTTCTCTCTAGCGGGACGGTACGTGCCACAGCTACCTCCTTCATCTGTGCCGCATAGTAGTGTGCTATGCGCTCTATCCGTTTAAAATTGTATACTTTATTTAAGATTTTCAGCTCGTACAGACGCGACCAAAACGGTCACAATAACCGATCTCGCGTCTGTAGTGCTTAGTATCGGTAGTGGGCAAACGCCTTATTCGCTTCAGCCATTCGGTGAGTTTCTTCCCGTTTGCGAATCGCATTCCCCGTCTCATTAGCGGCGTCTAGCAGCTCATTTGCTAGCTTCCCAGCCATTGTGCGACCTGGGCGAGAACGAGCAAATTGAATCAGCCAACGCAGCGCCAGCGCAGTTCCACGGTCAGGGCGGACTTCCATTGGCACCTGGTAGGTGGCACCACCCACTCGACGAGCCTTGACTTCCACCAAGGGGGTTGCATTCCGAACTGCTTTCTCAAAAGTCTCTAGAGGATCTGCTCCAATCCGTTCTTCGATGCTTTTTAGCGCATCGTAGATAATCCCAGTCGCAATAGATTTCTTGCCACTATGCATAATCCGCCGCACCATCATACTGACAAGACGGCTGTTATACATCGAATCAGGGGGAACAGGACGCTTTTTAACAACGGTACGACGAGACATACTAAGCCTTCAATGAATAAAATACAGAATTTTTACGATCCCTCCCAATGTTCGTGCCTGAGATGGGATTTTTTTCAACAAGTCTTTGCGGGTTCTAGAGATCCGCTTGCTACTAAGGTGGAGATTTCGCTCGACGGTGAAACTTTCCCCTACCTACATTGAGGTTTCCCCCAAATGCCAGCAATGGTTGTCTCCTTGGCGCATTAATTTCCCAATTTTTCGTTTTGAGGAACTGAAGCAACCTTCTACGGATTCGGATACATCCTACTGGATTCGCATACACTCGCTTTGAAGGGTATTACTACCGCAACGGGTGCTAATCTACGTGTTTACAACATCTCTGATGCGTCTTTCCGCACGGAATCCAGTAAAAACATACTCAATCCAACTCTACCATCTCTACCGGGGGTTCATCGGCATCCTCTCGAATGGCGAAGGGCAATTGGCACTAGATTCGGGAAGTTTTGAGCAACATTAGCGCTTTGTCTTTTCTGCAAAACGGAAGCCATTGATCGTGACTGTAGAGATGCAGATAGACACTCCGCTTACTTTGCCTTGGGACGTTTCGTACCGTACTTAGAACGACCCTGTCGGCGATCCTTAACCCCAGCCGTATCTAGGGTTCCGCGAATAATATGGTAACGGACTCCGGGCAAGTCCTTAACCCGTCCACCCCGAATCATCACAACCGAGTGTTCTTGCAAATTGTGACCGATGCCAGGGATATATGCCGTTACTTCAAAACCTGAAGTCAAACGGACTCTTGCCACTTTCCGGAGGGCTGAGTTGGGCTTTTTAGGCGTCGTTGTATACACTCTGGTGCAGACTCCGCGACGCTGCGGACAGCTTTTTAGGGCTGGCGACTTGGTTTTCTTGTGTGTACTTAGGCGCTCGTTACGAATGAGCTGCTGGATTGTGGGCATGAGTTACTGGGGTTACTGAATCCTTGCTTGTTCCAAATGCAGACAAATTCTGAGTGTATCATCTGTCTGGGGTTCTGTCAATTTAAAAGGAGCTGGAGATGAAGCTTATGGGGTGGCAGAGTCGGCAAGCGGCTCGTTAATAGAGAAAGAGTTACCGCAACCACAGCTTTCTTTAGCGTTTGGGTTGTGGAAGCGAAACCCGCCCCCCATGAGATCCTCAGAGTAATCTAGAGTGAGACCATTGATGTAGGCTAGGCTTTGAGCATCTACCAATACTTGAATGCCATTGCATTCATACAGTCTATCGTCCGGCTTCACGGCTCGATCAAAGCCAAAAGTATAGGAGATGCCAGAACAACCGCCTGATTGAACTGCTAGACGAAATAATTGAGCGTTGGCGTTTTGACGCTTGGATTGCAGACGCTTAATCTCACTAGCTGCTGCTTTAGTAAGATTGATCGCGGACTGAGGCATGTTTCACAAAGCTTTCATAGAGTGCTGAACCAATGCTACAGCCGGTTACGGTAAAGCTTGTCAATTTTTAAGGGAGAAAATTGAGTCATCAGGGTTCCAGCTTGGTAGTTCTGTTACTTGTGCCTCAGGATGCTTGATTTTTATCACTCCAGTAGATAATAACTTGGTAGCAGAGTATGTTCTTCGTTTCCTGATTAGAAAAAGCAGAACTAGAAGAAACACTGCCATAACCAAGGCATCAAGTTGTTGTCATTCGCAAAAGTTGATATGAATCCTGAAACTCCCTCTTCTGAAAGTATGCCTGAATCTGAAAATCCCTCAGTAGAAGTCAATGTACAAAACGTAGAAGCAACACCTTCGGAGTTCCAAGTGTCGTCTACTGAAGCCTATACTGTACAATTGCGGCAGGTGTGGGCACAAATCACTGGGTTTCTAGAAAAGATGCCAAGTTATGTTGGCAACTTTTTTGCCTCCTACCAGCGATCGCTCGTTACCCTGGGACTACTCCTGGCAGTGTTAGTCACCTTAAGGCTAACAGTGGCTTTGCTGGCAGCGATTCATAGCTTACCGTTGATAGCGCCAACCTTACAGCTCATTGGCATCGGATATACGGCTTGGTTCGTTTATCATTACCTACTGACTGCTGAAAGCCGCAAAGAACTATCTAAAGACCTTCAGACCTTAAAACAGCAAGTTTTGGGCAGAGGAACTTAAGACAAGCCCACAGTCTTCATCTTCGATTCGACTGAATTTGTTTAGCCTGTGCAGGCAGGCTAAGTTTCTTTTAGCCGCACCTGAAGGGGTCAGGTTGGAATATTGACATACGCAAAAGCTGGGTTAGCAAAGGGTGGGCGAAGCGCAGTTGCTCTTGGTAGCAACCTCGGCGACTCCCGCGCCATTCTAGAGGCTGCTCTGGAAACGCTGAACCGAACTCCCGGAATTACTCTGCAAGCCCATTCTAGCTGGTATCAAACTAAGGCTGTAGGACCACCTCAACCAGATTATTTGAATGGTTGTGCCCTGCTGCACGTCCAGATGCAGCCTCAGCAATTGTTAGAGACGCTGTTGGGAATTGAAGCTCAATTTGGTCGCGTCCGTCAAGAGCGCTGGGGGCCGAGAACGCTTGACCTTGATTTATTGCTATTTGATGATGTAATCCTGGATACTCAGGGCGAGGGGATTCCGTCTCTACATCTGCCTCACCCTCGAATGAGAGAAAGAGCGTTTGTGCTGGTGCCTCTAGCAGAAATTGCGCCAGATTGGCTCGATCCAGTTTCCGGATGTGCGATCGCGCAACTCGTTCAGGCTGTAGACTGTTCAGAAGTCCGCCGTTTGTAGTTTCCTATGGCACTGGGTCAAGAACCCCCTGAAGTCCTCAAACAACGCCTGTTCTACCAGGGGCGTAAATTTAATTTTGAAGTCAGCCGTCTGCGCCTCCCGAACCAAGTAGAGGGAGACTGGGAATGTATTCGGCATCCTGGCGGTGCGCTTGCCGTCCCTGTAACCTCAGAAGGGAAGTTGATACTATTGAGGCAGTATCGTTTTGCTGTACAGGGGCGTCTTTTGGAGTTTCCGGCTGGAACCATAGAACCGAATGAAGCTCCAGAGGAGACCATTAAGCGCGAAATTGAAGAAGAAACTGGATATCGCGCTCATAAATGGCAAAATTTAGGTAAATTTGCTTTGGCTCCCGGTTATTCGGATGAATTTATCTACGCCTTTTTAGCGCAAGATTTAGAACGCCTGGAGACACCTCCCAGTCAAGATATTGACGAAGATATTGAAACAATTTTGATGACCCCCCAAGAGTTAGAGCAAGCAATTTTGGCGGGTGAACCAGTAGATGCTAAATCGATTTCTAGCTTTTTTTTGGCGCGTCCGTTTTTGAGTTAGCAGGTTGTTAGAAGAACGAACCGTTCCAGGGCGTTCCTGAACGAAAAGAGTAGTTGATAGAATGATTATTCTTTTTAATAAGTATTTTTTATAGAGATATAAACTATGTTGCTGGAGTTGGCGGTTGGGGATGCTTACGGTGCCGGTTTTGAATATGCGAGTCCGCAGCTAATTGAAGCTTGTAATGATTTGAGCGGATATGTGCAGCATCCCAAGCATAAAATCAAACCAGGTTCCTACACTGATGATACACAGATGAGTCTGGCAATCGCAGAAAGTATCGTTAGTCGAGAACCCTGGACAGCAGAAGTTTTAGCTAATAGTTTTGTTACGGCTTTTAAAAGAGATCCAAGAGAAGGATACGCCGGTAGTTTTTACGATTTTTTACTAGAAATACGTGATGGTGATGAGTTTTTAGCAAAAATTCAGCCAACTAGCGATAAAAGCGGTGCGGCAATGCGTGCCGCGCCAATAGGAGTTTTTCCAACAATTGAGAAAGTAATTGAAGCGGCAACTATTCAGGCAGCAATTACTCACAATACACCGCATGGAATAAATGCAGCGATCTCAGCTGCTTTAATGCCACACTATTTTATTTATAACCTTGGGCAAAAGAAGAATTTAGGGAAGTTTTTAGAATCTCATGTATCTGGTGAATGGTCAAAACCTTGGATGGGAGAGGTAAAGTCAAAAGGTTGGATGAGTGTGAGGGCAGCAATTACTGCTATTGAGAAAAACAATAGCATGAGCGAACTTTTGAAGAATTGTATAAATTATACAGGAGACGTGGATACAGTGGCAGCGATCGCGCTTGCTGCTGGTTCCTGTAGTGAGGAAATTACCCAAGACCTTCCGGTTCATCTTATTGGAAATTTAGAAAATGGTACTTACGGTAGAGATTACATTATTGAGTTAGATAAGCGATTAATGAGTTTGGTAATTTTTTAAACGCAAAGGTACGCAAAGTTAAGAATTATCCTAGGCGTTAAGTTGGCAGTCACTCGCGGGAGTGATACACGCTGTGTTGTCAGCTTTTAAACTGTAAAACATAAGCTAGCTATTTTAAAAGCAAGGATTGAATGTCTGACGTGATTTTGTTTTGGCACCGCCGCGATTTACGCACTTCGGATAATATTGGATTGGCTGCGGCACGGCAGCAGAGTCAAAAGGTGGTAGGGGTTTTCTGCCTCGATCCAAATATTCTGGAAAGGGATGATGTGGCACCTGCAAGAATGGTGTACATGATTGGCAGTTTGCAGTCACTCCAAGAACGCTACGCAAAGGCTGGTAGCCAGTTGTTAATCCTTCATGCCAATCCGACTCAAGCAATCCCAGCTTTGGCGATCGCGCTGAATGCGAAGGCTGTATTCTGGAATTGGGATGTAGAACCGTACTCCAAAGAACGCGATCGCGCGATCGCTGAAGCCCTAAACGAAAAGAGTATTCTTGTCCAAAATAACTGGGATCAGCTATTACACGCACCAGAGGAGATTCGCACGGGTTCTAATCAGCCGTACACGGTTTATACTCCGTTCTGGAAAAATTGGAGTAGTAAACCCAAGGCTAAACCCGCAGCAGAACTCCAAAATGCCGAAGGACTCACACCAGAAGAACAGCAGAAAGCGCGACAAGCTGGTGCGGGTGAACTGCCTACAGCTAAGGATTTGGGATTTATTTGGGAAAATGAACTGGTGAGTGCGCCAGGGGAGAAGGCGGCGCAAGAAAAGCTGGCAGAATTTTGCGCTCAAGCGATCGCAGAATATAAACAACAGCGGAATTTTCCAGCCGTTAGCGGCACGTCTCAACTCAGCGCCGCTTTGAAATTTGGCGTCATCGGCATTCGCACCGTTTGGGATGCCACGCTTCAGGTGTTAGAACACAGCCGCAGCGAGGAAGAAGACACTCATATCCGCACATGGCAACAGGAACTAGCATGGCGAGAGTTCTATCAACACGCGATGTATTGGTTCCCAGAATTAGCCGAGGGTGCCTTCCGCGAAACGCTGAAAAATTTCCCTTACGACAACAATCCAGAATACTTCCAAGCTTGGTGCGAGGGGAAAACCGGCTACCCGATTGTGGATGCAGCAATGCGCCAGATGAATGAAACAGCCTGGATGCACAATCGCTGTCGGATGATTGTTGCCAGTTTTCTCACCAAAGACTTGCTGATCGATCCGCGCTTGGGGGAAAAATACTTCATGCAAAAGCTTTATGATTGGGATCTCTCTGCCAATAATGGCGGCTGGCAGTGGAGTGCTTCTAGCGGTATGGACCCCAAGCCAGTCCGAATTTTTAACCCAGCTTCTCAATCGCAGAAATTCGATCCAGACGGGGAATATATCCGGCAATGGGTGCCAGAACTCAGGTCTGTAAATACAGAATATCTCGTGAGTGGTAATATACCAGCGAATGAGCGCGATCGCTGTAATTATCCCGCCCCGATTGTGGAACACCAGCTACAGCAGCGTCTGTTTAAAGAGCGCTATCAGCAGCAAAAAGAGGCACTAGGGGCTAAAGAGTAAGAGTCCGGTGGACAGTGCCCGTCGTACAAGCGTGCTTTCAATTTCCTAAAGTGTCACAATAACCACAGCCAATTCGGCAATCAAGAAGATGATTTGAGTATTCATCTCTATGGTGGCTGCCGATGTCATCTTCATATGACCGCTCCATCAGCATTAAAGTAACGATTAGCAACTCGCAGCCTCAGCTATTGGAAGGACTGGATGTTTGGCTGCGCTTGGGTTTGATTTCTGAGGCTCAGGTTAGCGATTTAAGTCAAAAATACTTGGTATGTGCGTTACCACAGCTGGCGGCAACGCACATACCAACGCCTCAAGTTACTATATCTTCTGATTCGCAGTTCCTACCAGCAGCTGCTGGTAACAATGCTTCTCGCCAACCTCCCCAGGCGATCCCAGGGATATTGCAGTCGCTGATGGCAGAACTCAGCGTCCGGTGGCTGCTGTTTTTGGGAGTATTCATGGTGGTAGTGTCCTCCGGGGTGCTAGCCGCCACTCAATGGGAAAGATTTCCCGCTGCTGGGCAGTATGGAGTTTTATTCGCGTATACCTTGATTTTCTGGCGGGTAAGCGCTTGGGCGAATCGGCAACCCACTTTGCAATTGACGGCGCAGACGTTGCAAATTGTCACCCTACTGCTAATGCCCGTGAATTTTTGGGCAATGGATAGCTTTGGGTTGTGGCAGAATCTTTTCAATCAGATGGTAGTCGCGATCGCATCTGTTCTGCTGACGGCGATTACTTTCCGATTATTGAAAAATTGGCGATTGGCTGCTTCTGGACGGCTGGGGCTACTAGAAGCGTTGCCAGTATTGAATATTCTGGGACTCAGTTACCTGCATTGGGGCTGGAATTTGTCAGGATTTCCCCTCATCGCCGTTTATCTGGGAATGGTGGGAACGTCCCTCCTCACGTTCTATCAAGTTCGTCACCGACAGCCTGCGGGGGCTATAGAAGAAACGGGAAGATTCGGTATCCAGTTACCAGCAGGGGTGGTGATTTATGCCTTGGTGGTGCTGCTGGTACGAGCAATTTTTATTGTCCAGGTACCTGTGACGCAGTTGGGGTTAGCCCTTGGCATCTGTGGCTGGCTGGTGGCGTGGTTATCGCAGCAGCAACCCGAAACATCCACCCAATCACCCCAATTGCCGTGGGAGAAGGTTGGCGGTAGTTTATTGTGCCTCGGTTGGTTGGTTTCGGTAGCAACAACGGTTCCCTGGCAAGCAACCGCAGTCAGCGGATTGGGTTTGTGGTTTTTCTTCAGCCGATTGCAGCGTTTTTGGCTACAGGTTGATCTGGCAGCATTTTTAGGGATTGGCTTACAGACGATTTGGCTAGTTTGGCGGTTAGTTCCGGCTTCCGTGCAAGAATGGGCGATCGCTACTGGCACTCAACTAACGGCGGAAACTGTCCCTTGGGTGTTGCTGAGCCTGGTTCTATTTCCTTACGTTGTTTTTATCGTCTGGGTGAGCAATTGGCTGCATCAAGCTGCTAAGACCGATTTAGCCACTTTTGGCGAACAACTGGCACTTAGCTTTGGGGCGGTGCTGAGTGTAATTAGTTTAGTAAATCCCACATTGCGATCGCTCAATCTGTTGTTTTCGACAGTGACGCTGGCAATTGTGACACAGCGCCGACTTCCCACTAGGGTCAGTCTGGTGTATTTAACTCACTTGGTGGGGTTGCTGACACTATGCTCTACAATTGACCGCTTTTTCCCCAATCTGTACCAAGAAGTCTGGGCAAGCATTTTGTTGGCTGTGATGGTGGCAGAATGGGCGTTCAGCGTCTTTGCCAAAATGGGGAAACCCCACCCCTACCGTCGGGATGAGGAAACTTTGCCTCTCTCAAGACGCGAAAACCCCGCCCCTACCACACTCTTGTGGCAGCACAGTGCTTGGCACATCGGTTTAGGACTGGCTGGACTAAGTTATCAATTACTGTTAGCGGTTTCCTTATTTAGGGACAGCGATGCCTTTAGCCGTCAGCAGTGGGGCATTTTCTGGCTGATTGCACCCTTGGCTTTAACAGGGGTTGGCAGCCAAACTGCTGGAAAGCGACGCACAGTGGCTAGTTGGTTGAGTGTCGCCAGTTTGGGAATGGCACAAATTCTCACATTCGCGCTACCTGGAGGCAGATTAATTGGCTTAGGAATGGCAACTGGGCTGATGTTGATCAATACGCGCTATTTGCGGCATCTGGCAGCAGCAGCCATTACAGTCGGATTTAGCCTGAGTTTTTTCGGCGTGCTGCTGGGGGATGGCGTGCCCGGAGTGCCGCGCCTTTCGGTACCGGGTTGGTTTTTAGCGGCAGCGATCGCACTGGTGGGTTTATGGCTTGCCAGAAGCTGGCTGATGCGTCGTCATGGGACGTTGGCGGCACTTTATGCACAAGCGGCTGAGGGTTGGGCGATCGCGTTGTGTAGTTTTGAGCTGTTGATGTTAACGCTGCATTCGCTTTTTCTCTACCAAGGGGTTGCTTCTCCCGGCGGGGAATATTTAATTGCTGTTACGTTGACAATTGGGGCGATCGCTTATCGCAGTTGGCAACAACCGAATAATTGGACATTTTATGGACTGGGTTGGGGTTTAGAACTGTTGACAGCCGAGACGTTGGGCTTCTTTGAACACTCGGCGATCAATTTAGCGATCGCCAATATCGCCTTAGGTTTAATCACGCAGTTTTTGGGAGAAGCATGGCGGCGGCGATCACCAATTGAAAGCGTTCCGAATAGTTGGCATATTCTGCCACTACTATACGGCGTGTTGGGGGCACTTT
The DNA here is from genome assembly GCF_042747725.1 of Coleofasciculus sp. H7-2. Classification (NCBI taxonomy): domain Bacteria; kingdom Bacillati; phylum Cyanobacteriota; class Cyanophyceae; order Coleofasciculales; family Coleofasciculaceae; genus Coleofasciculus; species Coleofasciculus sp. H7-2. Next base: position 26,372 of record NZ_JBHZGO010000020.1, on the reverse strand, counting down.
TGCGGTGGGATACTTTTACCAGTTGGACAGGATTGTGTACGCTTGCGATCGCTTTCATTGCAGTTAGAGTTGGCTCCCGACGGCAGGAACTTAAACCTATCCTCTATTTGGGACTTCTTGGAGTATCAATTTCTGCATACGAACTTTTGTTCTACCAACTTTTACAAGCATCGGGTGGAGCTTTTGGCGATGGATTAATTGTCATGTCCGCCCTCGGTACCAGCATCATGTATGCCTATCGCCTGCTATTTCCCTGGCTTCTAAATTACTTACGCCTCACTGCTGAAGAACTGAAAGTAATTGCCCATCTCCATTGGGCTTGGAGCAGTTGCTTACTCATCGCGGCGATTGTTAATCCCATTGAATCTAGCCGACTTCTCGGATTAGGAACTGGCTTGTTTTTAATCCGATATGCGATTTTTCAAGGGCGCAGATTCACCATTCATCCTCCCTTAGAAAACCGGGAAGATTCAGAATCTTTCTTAAAAATAGAGGAGAATTCAGCCCCTCCGTTATCCAGTAGAAAATGGGGAATTAGCATTGCAGAAGTCTGGGTTTATCTAGGTTTATTAGAAGTTGCTGTCATCAGAATCTTTTGGCTTTATACAGCAATTGGACAGTTATGGGCTGGGCCATTAGTTCCTTGGAAAGCACCGATTTCTTGTGTCTGGGCTTATTTTCTCTACATTTTGCCTTGGGAGAAGTGGGGATGGCCCAAAAGACCTTGGCAGCAGGCGGCATATATTCTGCCACTGGTGATGATTTGGGAAACTAGAGTAGAAATTCACCCGATTAGCTTGCTGATAACAGCGGCATTCTATGTCTTTATCGCCAAATTATCCAATCAAATTCGATTTACCTATATCAGCCTGGTGCTGATTAATTGGGCACTTTTTCGTTGGTTTTTAGACTTACAACTTTTCGATTACTTGTGGTACATCATGCCGGTTGGGTTATCCTGGCTGTATGTTGCCCAAGTCGATCCTGATTTGACGCTACCGAGCCACAAACAGACTCGCCACCTACTTCGTTGCCTAGGCGCTGGGGTGATTTGTGGAGCGGCATTTTTGTTGCACCAAGAAACTGGATTGCTACCGGGAATCTTGAGTATTTTATTCATTTTTGCAGGCTTGGCTTTCCGAGTCCGAGCTTTTCTCTACGTCGGTACAGCCACTTTTTTACTGACTGCTTTTTATCAGTTGGTGATTTTTGTTTTCCGTTACTCCTTTTTCAAGTGGGTGATCGGCTTGATAGTCGGCATTAGTTTTATCTCGATTGCCGCTAATTTTGAAACTCGGCGCGATCGCTTTATTGCCCTGGTTCGGCACTGGCTGTCTGAATTGGAACAATGGCAATAATTTCCACTCCTCCAATACCAAAACGATTAAATTTAGCCTCGCTTTGCGGGATCTCTTGGCAAATTTAGACATTTGGTAATTGCGTGGCATAATGAAGTATTTGCTTGCCTTATACGATTTTCACTGTAAATTTACTTGGTTTCAGATGTTAGATCGTCCCTGAGGACAAGCCGCTGGATTGAGGCGCTGCCCTAGTTGGGGCGGGCGTACAGCCTGCAATTTAGCAATATTCAAGAAAACAAGAACAGGAGCGCGAGGCGAACGTGAAGGTTTTGGTTGTTGGCAATGGGGCACGCGAACACGCCCTGGTATGGAAACTGCTGCAATCTCAACGCATTCGGCAGATAGTCTGTGTTCCTGGAAACGGCGGCACAGCTTCTCTGGAGCGTTGTCAGAATCTCCCCTTAAGTGTTGATGATTTTGAGGGGATAGCACGATTTGCCCAAGTGAATAACATCTCGCTGGTGGTCGTCGGACCTGAAGTCCCCCTGGCTTTGGGGATCGCAGATTACTTGCAACGCCAAAATCTCAAAGTGTTTGGTCCCACCAAAGCGGGAGCGCAAATTGAGGCGAGTAAGTCTTGGGCAAAGGATTTGATGCGGGAAGCGGGTATCCCAGCCGCCAGATCGGAGGTTTTTACAGAGCCAGAGGCAGCAAAAGCTTATGTGGCAGCGCAGGGGGCACCCATTGTTGTCAAAGCCGATGGGTTGGCAGCAGGCAAGGGTGTCACGGTAGCGGCAACGGTGGAGGAGGCATACTCCGCGATCGCAGATTTATTCTCCAGTCGAGTCAAAACTGTGGTGATTGAAGAATATTTAGCGGGTCAGGAAGTCTCGGTTTTGGCTCTGTCGGATGGCTTAACCGTTCGCCAGTTGCTACCCGCTCAAGATCACAAACGCATCGGTGAAGGCGATACGGGGGCAAATACGGGCGGTATGGGAGCCTATTGTCCTGCTCCCATCCTGACACCTGCCCTGAGTGCGCGGGTTCAGCAGGAAATTCTGGAGCCGACCGTTGCCGCTCTAAAGGCGAGGGGCATCGACTACCGGGGTGTCCTTTACGCTGGGTTGATGATTACCCCCCAAGGCGATCCCAAAGTTTTGGAATTTAACTGCCGCTTCGGCGATCCGGAAACTCAGGCGATCTTGCCTTTACTCGAAACCCCTCTGGAAGACTTACTGGTTGCCTGCGTTGGACAGAAACTCGCCCAACAGCCGCCCATTGCCTGGAAATCAGGAGCTTCCGCCTGTGTTGTTGTCGCGGCGGAGGGTTATCCAGAAAGCTTTAAAAGGGGTCACGTCATTACCGGCATTGAGCAAGCCGAGACAGCAGGAGCGAATGTGTTTCATGCGGGCACTCAGAAGAAGCAGCAACAAGTGGTGACAGAAGGCGGTCGGGTGTTGGGAGTCACTGCCATTGGAGAGGATTTTGATGCAGCGATCGCTCAAGCCTACGCGGCGATTAATTGCATTGAATTTGAGGGGATGTACTACCGACGGGATATTGGTTATCGCGTCCGCACAGTTGGGAAACTTTAGAATTTAACGTCATGTGCAACTGAAATCCAATCGCTCCTGACTTCTCAGAGCATCTGTAGCCTACACTACAGATGTTTGGAAAGTTGCACATCACGTAAATTTTTAGATTTCTTCAAAATCTCAATCGAGCTGCATCCAAAGATACATGAGAGTTCCAAGTGGAACATGAGAAAATAGAAGTGGATAATATAATTGAGAAACGTTCAAAAATCCACCTCTCTTTGGTGAGAATCCTCTACAATTTTTGATAAATCTCTAGTTTTCACCATTTTTCGTGGCAAATTTACCTTGCTGGCTCTACTAAAAACCCTTCGAGAAGTCATTGCCCATTGGTGGTCTGAGTTTACTCTCCAGACGCGCCTCATGGCGGCTGCTACCTTAGTCGTCTCCTTGGTAATGAGCGGTCTGACCTTCTGGGCAGTGAATACAATTCAGCAGGATGCTCGACTGAATGATACTCGCTTCGGGCGCGACCTGGGTTTGTTGTTGGCGGCGAATGTCGCGCCTCAGATTGCCGAAAACAATCTGACGGAGGTGGCACGCTTTTCTCACCGCTTCTACAGCAGCACCTCCAGCGTGCGCTATATGCTCTACGCCGACAAAACTGGCAAAATCTACTTTGGAATTCCCTTCTCTGAATCCGAGGTGCAAAACTCGCTGACAATTCAGCGTCGGATTCAACTCCCAGAGGATTACGCTGATAATTCCGACTTACCAATGGTGCGGCAGCACCTGAGTCCGGATGGGGAAGTCACTGATGTCTTTGTTCCCCTGATGCACGACGGCAAAAATCTGGGCGTTTTGGCAATTGGGATTAACGCCAATCCGACCGTGGTGGCGTCGTCGCATCTGACACGAGATGTCACGATTGCCGTATTTATTTCCATCTGGGTGATGGTGATTTTGGGGGCTGTTTTTAACGCCTTGACCATCACTCAGCCGATTAAAGAACTTCTCGTTGGCGTCAAAAATATTGCCGCTGGCAACTTTAAGCAACGAGTTGACCTGCCACTCGGAGGAGAACTGGGCGAACTGATTTACAGCTTCAACGAGATGGCAGAACGACTAGAGAGTTATGAAGAGCAAAATATCGAGGAACTGACAGCAGAGAAAGCTAAGCTAGAGACCTTGGTTTCCACTATCGCTGATGGAGCGGTGCTGATCGACACCAATTTTCAGGTGATCTTAGTCAACCCGACAGCGCGACGAATTTTCGGTTGGGATGGCGTTGATGTGGTGGGATCTAATGCGCTGCATTGCCTGCCTTCCCCAGTCAACGTAGAGCTAGCGCGACCGCTGTATCAAATTGCTGCCGGTGAATGCGAAGGCGCAGAGTTTCGAGTGACGCTTTGCCAACCGACGAACCGCACCGTCCGCATTCTCCTAACGACCGTTCTCGACCAGTACCGGGAAACCATCAAGGGAATTGCGATGACGGTACAGGACATTACTCGTGAGGTAGAGCTGAACGAGGCGAAAAGCCACTTTATCAGCAATGTTTCCCACGAATTGAGAACGCCGCTTTTCAACATCAAATCGTTTATTGAAACGCTCCACGAATACGGCGAAGATTTGACTGAAGAGGAACGTCGGGAATTTTTAGAAACCGCTAACCGAGAAACAGACCGCCTGACTCGTTTAGTTAATGATGTTTTGGATTTATCCAGACTAGAATCGCACAAGCGCTACCACTTTGAGCCAGTAGAAATTGCCCAACCTGTGGAGCAAACGCTGCGTACCTACCAGCTAAACGCCCGCGATAAAGGAATTGAACTTATCCAGGAGATTGAACCGGATTTGCCGTCTGTCTGGGGCAACTATGATTTGTTGCTCCAGGTGTTTGCTAACCTGGTCGGCAATGGGCTGAAGTTTACTGAGCCGGGTGGAAGGGTGGCAATTCGCGCCTATTTGCTGGAGTTTAGAGATGAGAGAAGTCGGGATGAAGTCTCCTTGTCCGGAGTCGAGGAACACGGGAGAATTCCTGCCACTGCCAATCCGAAATTAGTGCGGATTGAAATTTCTGATACGGGAATTGGCATCGATACAGAAGACCAAGCGGCAATCTTCGAGCGGTTTTTCCGGGTGGAAAACCGAGTTCATACCCTTGAAGGCACGGGTTTGGGTCTGTCAATTGTTAGAAATATCATTGAGAAGCATCACACCAGGGTTCACTTGGTTAGCGAGGTCGGCGTGGGTACGACTTTCTGGTTCGATTTGACGGTTTTTCAAGAAGCAGCCCCCGTTGAGGAGTTGCCGCTAAAAGAAGCAAAAGCTTCAGAAACCAGTTCGGTTACGGCTAAGGTTGTCTAGATTATTTGGTTGCATAGAAAGCTATCAATAAACTGACGACAATTAGACCGAATAGCAGCAGCAAAGGCTGGTTTCGCTGGCACCAAAGTTGAAGCGAGTGACGCCAGCCGAGACTGTACCGAGCGGCACTCATCTGCTGAGATTGTTGAGAGCGATCGCTATACATCGTACATTCTTTGGCGTAAGGACGCTTGGAAAAGGTACAGGTATCATCTTCGTGGTAAGTGCAGGTGTCGCACAGAAATTCCTCCCCAGTGGCTCGATGCAGGGGAATGCCAGGATGACCATAGGCTTTTAGCTCGGTTCGGCAATAAGGACAGGTCGTTACCTGGGCATTGATGGGTTGATGGCACTTAGGACAATTGGGCATGGATAGCAGCACGGTAATTCTGGGTCTGTATCCGGTCAGCAAGTCGGATGGAAAAACCTCTAGATCCAGTTTAAGCTTGGGGAAACTTTCGGATTTGATATTCTGCTAACTGAATAATTGGAAAAGTCTCTCCCATCGCTTGGACAAACTGCTGCTCAATTTCTTCCAGGCGTTCTGGCGGAACAGATTTCCACTCCTCCGGCGTCGCCCAGCGAATTACTAAAATCACCTCTGTTGGCTCGTTCGGGTTGAGCCAAACTTCTTTACCCAAAAAACCCGGACATCTGCCAAGGAAAGCCGTCCAGATTTCGCCATCTTTCTGAATGTATTTTTCCCGCAGTTCGGGGGCGACTCTCACCTGAAGCCACTCAATTACCATGAGTCGGAGTATAAGCTGCTTTGAAGTTGTAAATAGACCATTCAATCATCCATCAGACAGAGCGATTTTGCCACGAGCAAAGCCTGGAAGATGGGCGACAGTTGTTGAGAGAATGTCACAAAATAGAACTGTAGGCGAAAAATCGGTAAGATTTTAGCACCGCTTTATGATACAAGTTTAGCCGCTCAAAGTCGCGGCGGAGTGACAGGAAGGGAAAATGGATAATAACAACTGGCTCAAGCAGCTACTAATGATGGGTGTGGGTACTACGTCTTTGGTAGCCGACAAAATCCGCGAAGTGAGCGATGAATGGGTCAAGGAAGGCAAGATCAATCCCGATCAAGCCAAGGGGATGGTGGATGATTTGATGCAGCAGCTCAAGTCAGATCAGGGGAACTTGGAGGTTCAGATGCAACGGCAAATGCGGAATATGTTGCAGGATTTGGGGGTTCCTCGCCAGTCGGAAATGGATGAACTGCGGGGACGCATCGACCGGCTGGAACGTCAGGTGCGTGACATGGAAAATAAGCTCTGGCGGTAAGTAAAGCTGATAGGATTGAGAATCTAGTTGGACAATCAATTTTAGATTTGGGATTGGGAATTGGGGATTGAATCGAAAATTCTTTCAATCTAAAATCTAAAGTTTTGAGGTCTTAGAGGTACGGAGAACGGATGCATGAGAGAAATTCTAATCAGCGTTGGGGTCATGTTTACCTGCGTGTTGCTCCTGATTTTTGCTCAAGTTACCAGCAGCAATCAAGGAGATGCAAAAGCAGCTGAACTAACCAAAACTGAAACCGCAGTTGTGGCAAAAACTCCCAGTAACGATCCTACTGCTGATATTACAAGGCTTATGACGATGAATACCAACCCAGGAAGTGATGAAACTGCCAGTGGCGAAGTGAAGACAACGCCTTCTGGTCTTAAGTACATTGAGTTAAAGGAAGGCGATGGGGCAACTCCTAAAACGGGTCAAACGGTGGTAGTGCATTACACTGGCACTTTAGAGGATGGCACAAAGTTTGATAGTTCGCGCGATCGCAAGCAACCCTTCCAGTTCAAACTCGGCGTTGGACAAGTCATCAAAGGCTGGGACGAAGGACTCAGCACTATGAAAGTCGGCGGACGCCGCCAGTTAATTATCCCTCCTGAATTGGGATATGGTTCTCGTGGTGCTGGTGGAGTCATTCCTCCCAACGCCACTCTAATTTTTGACGTAGAATTGTTGAAAGTTAGCTAACTAAATCCTAAATTTTTAGAACCCCGATTTTTCCAATAAATCGGGGTTTTTTTTAGCATCTTTTAGTTGGTTCAATCATCCGCGATTGGAAGAAGCCAAATTACGAAAGCGCGTAAATTGCGGATCAAATAATAGTCTCACAGTTCCTGTCGGGCCATTGCGATGTTTGGCAATAATAATCTCTGCAATGCCTCGGTCAGGAGTGTCATTGTTATAATATTCATCCCGATAAAGCATGATGATTAAGTCGGCATCTTGCTCAATACTTCCACTTTCACGTAAATCTGACATCATCGGGCGCTTGTTGTTACGGGCTTCGACGCCGCGACTGAGCTGGGATAAGGCAATAATCGGAACATTGAGTTCGCGGGCTAAACCTTTGAGACTTCGCGTCATTTTCGACAATTCTTGCACCCGATTGTCACCGCCCCCCTCCATTAATTGCAAGTAATCCAAGAGAATTAATCCCAACTGTCCATGCTGTTCTGCCTGGAGACGACGAGCTTGCGATCGCATCTGCATCACCGTCATGTTGGGCGTGTCGTCAATGTAGATTGGTATCTCCGAGAGGGTGCCGAGGGCGTGCGAGAGGGGTTCCCACTCATTTTGACTAATTCGCCCAGCCCGCAGGCGATTACTTTCAATTCCTGCCTCGCTAGCCAGCATCCGCTGCACCAGCTGTTCTTTGGACATTTCCAGGCTAAAAACAGCGACTGGCAATTTCTGAAATTCAGCGATATTTCGAGCAATATTCAAACATATAGCCGTTTTACCCATAGACGGTCTTCCCGCCACGATAATCAAGTCAGAACGCTGAAAACCACCAGTCATCGCGTCGAGGTCATAGAAGCCACAGGGAAGACCGGGGAGGGCGAGATCCTGATGGCGGATTTCAATATCCTGAAACGTATTGATTAGGGTGTCGGAAATGGGCACCAGACCTTGCTGAGGGCGATCTTGGGTGAGGCTAAAAACTTTCTGTTCCGCCTGGTCGAAAATCGTTTCCAGCTCCGTAGCTGTCTCATAACCCAACTGAGAAATCTCGCCGCCTGCCTGAATTAACTTCCGACGCAGGTACTTATCCATTACCAGTGCCGCATACTGGTCGATGTTGACGGCGGACACGGTGCGATCTACCAGTTGGGCGAACTTACTCTGTCCCCCCACCTTGTCAAGTTCGCCCCTGTCGTACAGCCAAGTAGTGACGCTCATCAAATCTGTGGGTTTTCCTTGACTGCTCAAGGCAAGGGCAGCGCGATAGATTGCCTTGTGAGCGTTAATCGAAAAGGCGTTTGGCTGGAGGAGATCGGCAACCCGACCGATGGCTTCCGGATCTAGTAAAATACCTCCCAAAATACTTTCTTCGGCCTCAATGTTTTGGGGGGGTAAGCGATTCGCCAAGGACGACATCGCTTCGTTACCGCTTTTGCCTTGGAAATTCAGTTCGTGAGCCATAACAAGGTCGTTCTCACAAAGATCGGACCACGAGTATGATAATGGGGGTTAAGCGATCGCACTCCTGCTTCACTCAACCCCCTTCCCTGGCAGGAAAATATAGGTCAAACCGTAGTGTTATGCGACTCAAGTTTTCAGGCGAGGCACTACGATTAGCTGGGCACAACCTGAATTTGCACAACCGCCGTAATTTCAGGGTGTAGCTTGATCTCTGCCTTGTAGGTGCCCGTCTCACCAATATCGGGAAGACTGATTACCCGGCGATCGATTTCCTTCCCAGTGGCTTGGAGAATGGCTGTCACCACTTCTGCGCTCGTGACGGTACCGAAAATGGCATTTTCTTCACCCACCTGCTTGGCGATGGTGTAGCTGCCCACGGATTCTATGGCAGTCTTCAGCTCAAGGCTCTGCTGTTTTTCTTCCAATAGGCGCAGCCGCTCTTTTTCTTTGCGCCGTTCGACTTGCTTGAGCAAGCCGGGAGTGGCAGGAATCCCCAGTTTTTGGGGAATTAGATAATTTCGAGCATAGCCGGGAGCGACTTCAACCAAGTCACCGCTTTTTCCTAGCTTGCTGACATCTTGATTCAAAACTAATTGCACGCGCTTCGCCATAGTTTTTTTTCTGCTACAGACAAAAGAAGATTAATCATGGGGTAGAACACTCCATACTACGAAAATATGTTGAGCGATCGCAATATAAAATCTGAATTCAGCGAATGCCTAGCTGTTTGCAGGGGTGCAGAATGCTAAAATCGATCTTTCATCCCCCGCAGCCGCGCAAAAGTCTGCACGGGATCAAGGCTATTCACCGCTGATTGCAGCGTCGGAGTGTCCCAGCGCAAAAATGGATTCGTGCGCTTTTCCACTCCCAACCGCGATGGTACCGTCGCCTCCAAACGACTGCGGGCGTCTTTGACTTCAGCATAGCGGGATTGTAAATCTGGGTTTCCCCCATCGACGGTGAGAGCAAATTGGAGGTTCTTCAGGGTGTACTCGTGGGCGCACCAGACGCGGGTATTATCGGGTAAAGCCCTGAGCTTGCTCAAGCTTGACACCATCTGACTGGGTGAGCCTTCAAACAGCCTGCCACAGCCACCAGCAAATATGGTGTCACCACAGAATAAATCGCCCGTCTCCTCAGCGGTTGCTGGCGGGAAGTAGTAAGCAATGTGGGCGAGGGTATGTCCGGGAACGAAGAAAACTTCACCAATTCTACCGGCAAACTCGACGCGATCGCCCTCCTGCAAAAACACCTGTTGTCCCGGAATTCTACCTTTGTCCTCAGCCCCGCCGTACACGCAGACATCCGGAAAGCGTTCCATCAGCTGCCGATTTCCGCCCACATGATCGCTATGATGGTGAGTATTGAAAATTGCCACCAACTGCACATCAATTTCTTGCAAGCGTTGCAGTACCGGCTGAGCTTCAGCAGGATCTACAACCGCTGCTATCTTCTGAGTCGAGTCATACAGCAAAAAGATGTAGTTGTCAGAAAGTACCGGAAGTCGGTCAACCTGCATTTACCACTGCCTCTGTAAGCGAGTGTCCTGATGGGACAGAACTTTATCATTTCTTAACATTATTCTTACAGAAACTTTAGACAAATGCCAACGACCGGCAAACAGATAATCTTAAATAGACAGTAAGCACCAGCAATAATCGGCGAAAATTGAGGAGTAACCAACGGCCTATGGCATGGACACGAGAACGCCAATCAAACCTACAGAATCAACAAATGGTAGACCGTATCCTTTCAGCCGGTCAATTGACCCGAAGCGAGTATCTGCATCTGACAACGGCTATCCTTTCTGATTACCTAGTGACAGACGAAGAACGTCGCCAGCTTAATCGCATCTTTGACAATATCCAAACGGGTCACCTAAAGTTTGTTGACTAGACCTTCTTCAATCCCTTTCCTAGCAGCAGGGGATGACGAACAGACACCTAACCCCTGCTGGCTGATTTATTTACGATTTGCTCTTTCTGCCGTACACCCATCCCACTTTTCTCTTGATGTTCCAGATTCACCGATTATACTAATGAAGAATGAAGTCGGTCTCTAGAGAGCATTAACTTAGTTTTTTCAACTAAACGTGTACTATTACTCGCTCAATCTATGTTCAACTATCTAAACTAACTTAAAATTTGTGGATTTCCAGCAAGACAAAAAATTAAAGATTTCATTAGTTGTTAGCGACCTATCGGTTAGTGGGGCAGGCAGATGGGGTGGAGCTGTCCGCACATTTTTGCTATATGAAGCCTTAACGAAACTCAACCATGAAGTAAAAATTTTTGGTTTTGTTTTTGGCGACGAATCACCAGAAGTCTCTCAATCGAAAATACCAATTGTTGCCATCCCTTGCGCCTATCATTCAGGCTTTATAAAAGCTGCTCAAAAACTTCTAAAACAAATTGATGGAGATATTATATACGCAGTAAAGCTGAAACCTACAAGCTTTGGATTATCTATCATCAAGAAGCTAACAGCTCGTCGTCCCGTTATTTTAGATATAGATGACTGGGAACTCAGTTGGCATGGAGGCGAACAATGGAAATATCGTCCCAGTTTAAAACAATTTTATCGGGATACTTTGAAGCCTGATGGGGCATTAAGATATCCAGATCACCCTCTTTATTTGAAGTGGTTAGAAAGCTTGGTATCTTATGCAGATACGATTACATTACACACTCAGTTCTTGAAAGAACGCTTCGGAGGTGTGTATTTACCGAATGGTAAAGATACTACTCTTTTCGATCCCAGCCAATTCGATTCCGAGGCAAGTAGAATCCGTTATGGTCTGGCAGGTTACCGTATTTTAATGTTTCCGGGAGCGCCACGACCGTATAAAGGTCTTGAAGATGTCTTAGCGGCACTAGATGTGCTGAATCAGCCAGACCTTAGACTCGTGATTGTTGGGGGAAGTCCATACGATGCCTACGATAATCAATTGATGCAACAGTGGGAGCGTTGGATTATCAAACTACCAAAATATCCAGTTTCAGAAATGCCTGCTGTGGTAGCCGCAGCCCACATTGTGGTTGTTCCCCAACGAGATACCCCTGCCGCGCAGGCTCAGTTCCCGCTCAAACTAACAGATGGTATGGCAATGGCAAAGCCAATTTTGTCTACCTACGTTGGCGATATTCCAGAGATTTTAGGCGGCACAGGTTATCTAGTTACTCCCGAATCTCCAGAAGAAATTGCTGAAAAAATACAATGGATATTCGAGCATTTAGATGAAGCAAATCAGCAGGGCATGAAAGCAAGAGAAAGATGTATAAACCACTATAGCACTGATACAATGGCAGCTATACTATCGGATGTGATTAAAGATTTGCAACTAGCTGGAAAAGTTTAAATTATCAATCAAGTGAGGCTCACTTCGTAGCAGAAAATAAAGTATGTTTTCAAACTCTAATAAGTTACTTCTAAAATTTGCGCTACGGTATCCTGTTTTACTCATAGCGACGGTCGTTCTTGGCTTCTCCGGCGCTCTATTTAATGGCGTGAGTACAACCTTAATTGTGCCGGTAGTGCTGGACTTTTTAGGGCAAGATCAACTAAATTTAAGTGGAGGACCCCCGCTCATTCGGAGAATGCTATCAGTGTTTGACGGTTTTTCCGGAGAAAACCGTCTCATAGCAATGACTGGGGCAGTATTACTAGCCATTATTCTAAAAAATGTCACTAGCTATATAAGCTCTCTAGTCGGTAGTTATCTATCCAAGTCATTAGTCAACGATATTCGCAAAGAAGGAATTCAGCTATTATTAGATGTCGATCTTGAATATTTTGCAAAGACGAAAGTTGGAGATATCATCAATCGATTAGGACAAGAAGTTAGTCGTACTGCTGGTTCAATTCGCGTTTTAATACGACTGTTTATCACAGTAGCCACAATTCTAGTATTTGTCTGGATATTGTTATTGATTTCTTGGCAACTGACCTTAGCATCTACAGTTTTGTTGATTCTAGTAACGCTGCCAAATCAATTTTATATCCAGCGATCTAAGAAATTTGGGAAAGCGGTATCAAGAGCATCAAAGGCTTATTCTAGTGCCCAACTTGAAGTTTTGACTGGGATTCGGCTCATCAAAAGTGTTAGTAATGAAGAGCGGGAATTCCAGCGACTAAACAAACTGATTAAGGATCGCGAGCAAGCGGAATTACAATCACAAGCGAACTCGGCAGCGATTGGACCTATCAATGAAGTATCTGGAATTATTGTTGTATTAGCGATTGTCTTGCTAGGTCGAGCTTTATTTTTACAGCAGTTGGAGTCGCTCTCGGCAGTACTGCTGACTTATCTAGTTGTCCTGTTCCGGTTACTGCCTTTTGTGGGTCAGTTAAACAGTGCGAGGGGTGAATTTGCCAACTCTGCTTCCAGCGTTGAAGTGGTGACAGATTTCTTGCGTCGGGATAACAAGCCATTGATGGTGAGTGGTGGCGTTCCTTACACCGGATTTAAAGAGGAAATTCGTTTTGAGGGTGTGTCTTTTGCCTATCCGGGGAATGACGATTTAGTTCTAAACAAGATAGATTTATGGATTCCTAAAGGGAAAACTCTTGCTTTAGTAGGAGCATCGGGGGCAGGCAAGTCAACGCTGGTCGATCTGCTACCAAGATTTTACGATCCGACAGAGGGTCGCATCACGATAGATGGAAAAAATATGAAGGAATTTGACATGCACTCGCTAAGAAAAGCGATGGGCATCGTCAGTCAAGATACGTTTCTATTTAATGATTCCGTTCGCAACAACATCGCCTATGCCTGGGAGAAAGTGACTGAGGAAGAGGTGATTGGAGCGGCTAAACGAGCAAACGCCTACGAATTCATTGTGAACTTACCTCAAGGATTTGATACAACGATTGGGGATCGCGGGGTTCTCCTATCGGGGGGACAACGACAACGGATTGCGATCGCTCGCGCACTGCTACGCAACCCAGAGATCCTCATCTTAGATGAAGCCACCAGTGCCTTGGATACGGTTTCAGAGCGTTTGGTGCAACAGGCGATTGATGAACTTTGCCGCGATCGCACAACAGTTGTAATTGCTCACCGCCTTTCCACTGTGCAAAAAGCCGATCAAATTGCCGTAATGGAAAAAGGTTGTGTTGTAGAACTCGGCACTCATGAGGAACTTTTAAAGAAAAACGGCTACTACACTCGTCTGTACTCGATGCAATTCTCTGAAACAACTCAAAATGTTATTAAAGCCGCCGTTAATGAAGCTTTAGTCAAAACCTCTTACGAAGTTCGGTCTCGTCTGAACCCCATGATTGGTTTCCTCAAGTTAGTAGTTGACGAGCTGGTAGATAGTCCCGAAGAGTCGCACGAACTGACCGAAGAAGCCTACGAGTCAGCAATTCGTCTGCTCAGAACTTTAGAGTTTCTCGAAGAAAGCTCAAAAATTAAGTAAAAATAAAGCTTTCCCCTACAGTACTTACGCAGTTAATTAGTGAATGCCTGATTGTGTCGTAGGGGCATGGCAGTGCCATGCCCCTACAGCGTGTTGACGTGCGTAAGCCCTGCCTTAATCTCTTTTCCTAATTCTCAGAGAAAAACTCTCAATGGAAGTGAATCGGCGTATAAATAATTCAGCTAATTTCACCGTTTTTCTCTTATACACCTTTTGGAAATTAGCTAATAATCTGGAAAATTAGCTACTTTTAATTAATTCCAATTATTATCTTTTGGGGTATAAGATACAAGGTCTCCTAGACGACGTTTCACACCGTCCATTTTGATGACAAAAAAACGCCGTTGCAGAAATATTTGTCTGGATAAGTTTGATGCTGTGCGCCAGCGCTGGTAAGCTGGGGTCGCCACATTAGTTAGAAAATCACGCCATTGAGCTACCAGCTTGGCAGGTTGTGTTGTTTCAGCGCGAACACGACCATTTTCGACTATGGCATGACGCAATTCTTGATCATCTTGCAGGCGCTTAAGCGCCGAAACTAAGTCAGTTAATGAATCAGCCTCTAAATAATCTAATTCACTTTGTCGTAGAAATTGGTAGGCAGATTCTCGACCCAAAATAATTGGTACACCTGCATGCCAAGCATTTACCAGTTTCGAGGCAGGTTTCCAAATGTACGAGCCTTGATACTCAAAGCTGCGTACAGCTATAACCACATCAATATCGCTGTAATCATTCCAACGATCGGGAGGCACTACTTGCCAACGTAAGCCTAAAGCATTCAGTTGTTGCTCCCAAGATGGAGCTTTTAACTCAGGTGCTAAATTGTACCGAATACCGAAGTAGCCAACGTTTTCAAAGCGATCGCCTCGTGCTTGGTTGCGAGGAATTAATTCTGGCTGAGGCCAGTAAGGGATGTAGTGACTACTCCATAAAGGTACTGGTTGACTGAGTTTTTCATCTTCGGGATTTTGTACTAGATGAAGCTGGGCGTAGGGATGATTGGGTCTATCTGCCTGAATGCAAACAAATAAGACGCTGGGGTTTGGTTTCAAATTAAAAGGCAAAAAATCTCGATGGGCTACGACAATTCCCTCAGCCGGTATACTATCTATCAATTCACACTCAAAACCATCAGCTTTAAGGTAAAGATACGTCTGTAATGTCCAATTGTATTTGCCACTCCGATAGGCTCCTCCTGTGTTGTTCTGCCACTGCCAATAGGAATCGACACTTTTTGGCATGACTGAGGGCCAATCACCTTTAGGAATATAAAAATAAATAGGCGGTAAGCGATCGCTCATATCTCATCATAGCAAATAAACTTGCTTAGTAAGTCGATGAATAGGCAATTCCTTCGATTAGAACTTTAGAGTTTAGAGATTCCAGAATATAGGGCTAGGATGAAGTAGCTGGTACCCGAACTCAGACAACTATAAAGATTATATAAATTTATTAAAACTTTAACTCCAGTCCTACTTGGGTATGCTATTGTTTAAATCTAATTGGTTTAATCTAAATTAAACAATTTTATGGATTCTTCAGTAGTTGAAAATATTAAATCTATTACAGACAGTAATTTGTCTTTTTACCGCTCTTCCCATTATTTTGAAAGATATGCTGAATTCCATACTATAGAGCAGTTTCGTCAATATTGTAACTGGGCGAAAGCTAATAACGTCAAGATATATATACTAGGAAATGGCTCTAATACTTTGTTTGTTAAAAAAAACATAAAATCATTAATTTTAAAAAATCAAATGATTAAACATTTGTAACCTCTTCCGGAAAATAGAATTGAAGTTTGTTCGTCTGTCTTACTAATAGATGTACTTAAATATTGCCATGAAAAATCTTTTGATTCTTTTTATTACCTTGCATCCGTACCAGCCACAATCGGTGGTGCTTTAGCAATGAATGCTGGTCGTGGTAGGCAACACCAATCTACTATATACGATTTCGTTGAAAGCGTAACTTTTTTTGATTTTGAAAGTAATACTATAAAAACCTTTGGAATAGAGAAAATTGTCAAAGGTTATAGAGAAACTATATTCACTGGTATTCACTCTTGTCTCATATTGAGCGCTATCTTTAAATTTAACCAAGCAACTTTTGACAATAATCCTATAACAGAAAGATGTAAGTGGTCGAAGAAGTTTCAAGATAATTCAGCCCCTAATTGTGGCTCTGTATTTAAATTAGCAGATCATCGCATATTAAACAGATTAAGAGGTTTGCAAATTGGGGGAGCATCTTTTTCGTCCAAAACTTATAATTGGATACTCAATAAGTCTATCGATAGTAAATCAATACTAATTCTTATTAAAATTGCAAAATTTTTACATATCATAAATGGTAAAAAAGCCGAGCTTGAATTAATTGTTGTAGATTAATCCAATTATAAAGCTTTAATCAACTTAGTTAATTCATTATTTGTTCCATAATTACAGACAGGATAAAAAAATGAAAGTAGGAATTCTCACGTTTCATCATACAACTAATTACGGTGCAACTCTTCAAGCTTATGCCTTATGGACAATTATTAAAGATCAAGGTCATGACGTTGAATTTATTGATTATCGTCCTCACAGAGCTGTCAGATATTATTTAAAAGAAATTCAACCAATTAATAAAAAAAATAAGAAATTTTTGGTAAATCGCCAAGCTTTCTCTAATCTGGTAAAAGCTTGGAAGATGAGAAGGTTTTTACTTTCCGAGGTACGTCTAAGCCGAAAAAAATCTTATTTAAGAAGTGGTTTAAAAGAATTTTACGGAAAGTACGATCTAGTGGTCTGTGGTAGCGATCAAATTTGGTGTATTGATACTTATTTTCGCGGCTTCGACCCTTCATACTTCCTAGATTTTCTAAGCGAACAAAAAACTTGTCGAAAAGTCAGTTATGCCGCTAGTTTTGGTAAAACAGAGACTTTAGGAAAACATCAAAAAGTAATCTGTAAATTAATTAGTCAGTTTGATGCTGTTGCGGTTCGAGACTCCAATAGTTTACGTTTGATTCAAGAAGAGTGTGGTAGAGAAGCAGTAAAGGTTCTCGATCCCACTTTTTTAGTTGATTATAGCAAAATTACTTCAGTTCCTGATTTAACAGACGAATATCTTTTAATTTACAATCAAACCCCTTTAAATTTGGAGCAACAAAACTTTGTTAGAGCAGTAGCTAAAGTGAAAAATTTAGTTATTATTTCTGTTGGGGAATACGATCAAGTTGCCGCTAAAAATTTCATAAATATTAGTCCCGATGAATGGCTAGGATATTTTAGTAAAGCTTCGTATGTTGTTACTAATACTTATCATGGAACGATATTTTCACTAATATTCAAGAAGTCTTTTACTGTGTTTGCCAACAAAAAGAAGTCAAATAAAACTAACGATCTGCTGCAACTTCTTGGATTAGAGAATCGTGTTATTTTAGAGCCAAGCCCTGTTAGTTCTATAACTGAAGAGTCTTTAAAAATTAATTATACCTTGATTGATGAAAAATTAGAAAAAGAAGTTTTCAGGTCTAAGACTTATTTACTTAATGCTCTTGATGGCAAGCAAGGATAGTTCAACTGACATTTTGCACCAATACCCTTATCAGGCAGAGCTTAGAATTATTGTTCTCAAGCTCTGCCTCTAGCGCTGATAATAATGTTGCAAAATTTAAGTTTAACGTGTTTATTTAGCATCTGTTTGTTTGCTATTTTGACGCCTTTAGAAAAAAGGTGTCAGAAGTAAATCGCATTACCTACAGATGAGGTTTCAGGTTCCTTTGACTTGAGCTACAAGTGATTTGACAGGCGCTGTTATCTTTCCTCGTACGCGACGGATTTGGCTTCGCATACCCTGCGTTTTAATATCCAGATCGCGGCGGATCAAGAAAGTATGTCTTGTCAAATTGGATGCCTTACACCAGCGATTGTAGTCTGGAACAGCTACATCTGTTAAGAAGTTGCGCCATTGAGCTACGAGCTTTGCCGGGTGACTTTCTTGCGAACGAATTCGACCATTGTCAATCATTGCACGACGTAGTTGTGCATCATTACGCAGACGCTGGAGCGCTGCAAGTGCTTCTTGAAGGGAATTTATTTCTATGTAATCAAGTTCACTTTTTCGCTCAAGGTGGAAGGCAGACTCGCGCCCAAGAATTGCCGGTACGCCTGCATGCCATGCATTAATTAGTTTTGAAGCTGGTTTCCAAGAATAGTCTTTTTGACTGTTAAAGTCACGCACAGCGAGAACCGCATCAATTTCTCTGTAATCATGCCAGCGATCGCGGCTTACCATTTGCCAACGCAGTCCTAAAGCTTTTAGCTGCTCCTGCCATGACGAATCTAACAGTTCAGACGCCAGTTCCCTATCACGACCAACAAAAGCAATATTCTCAAATCGATCTCCTCGAGTAGCACTGCGAGGGAGCAACCCTGGTTGGGGCCAAAACCGTATGTATTCGCTCTTCCAAAATGGCCATAAAAGCATCTCCTCGCGAGGATTTTGCACGGTATGCAGCTGTGCATAGGGGTGTCGTGCTTTATCTCCTAGAATGCAAACGAGTAGCAATTTCGCTCCAGGTTGCAGATTATCTGGCAGGGAGTCTCGATGGGCAATGACAATTCCTTCGCTAGGTATGGTTCCTACAAGTTCGCATGGGAACTCATCCGCTTTAAGGTGAAGATACGTTTGCAGCGTCCAATTGTATATTCCACGACCGCCATTTATAGAACACTGCCACTGCCAGTAAGTGTTAATGCTCTCCGGTAGCTCACCAGCAGACCAGTCATTTTGGGGAATATAAAAATAAATCTGTGGCAACTTATCAGTCATAAGAATGGAGATAATAAGGGGTTATGGGAACCATTAGTCTAGTGGCAGTATTAATTCCGCAAAAGTTTTAAGCTCCTCTAACTTTAGAAAAAGCTGAACGGAGTCGGCTGCGAAGTCCTATTGAATTTCGCATTTGTTGCAAGCTCTTTCGCATTTCCGTTGTTTGATTGGCTAGCTCGCGGCGCGTTAAAAAGATTTTTATAGTTAAGTTTGAGGCCATACACCAGCGTTCATAAGCTGGGATTGCTACGTCTGTTAAGAAGGTGCGCCAGCGCTCCACAAGTTTCTCAGGTTGTAGTTCCTCGGCACGCCGCTGACCGTTTTTAATCATTGCCTGACGCAACTCTCGATCGTCCCGAAGGCGCTTGAGAGCTACCATCACATCATTCAGTGAAGCCACCTCTATATAGTCGAGTTTGTTGGTGCGCTCGGCTTGATAGGCAGACTCGCAACCAAGAATTGCAGGTACACCCGCATACCAAGAATTGTAAAGCTTGGAAGCAGGTTTCCAGTGGTAGTCATTTTGGCGACCAAAGCTACGTACTGCCAGAATAGCATCAACTTCACTGTAGTCATTCCAGCCTACAGGAATACCGACCAGATGAAAGCACAAACCTAAGTCGTTGAGCTGTTGCTGCCACAACGGATCTTTCAGCTCTGAAGCCAAATTTTCTGCACGACCAAGATAGGCAATATTCTCAAAGCGATCGCCCCGTGCGCGATCGCGAGGGATTAACCCTGGCTGAGGCCAATGCGGAATATAATATTTTTCTCCAGGTAGCAAAAATCTATCCCCAATAAGCCTATAGGGGTTGAGCATTTCTTGGAGATTTTGGACAACATGTATTTGTGCGTAACGGTGTTTCGATTTATCTCCACAAACAACA
Organism: Coleofasciculus sp. H7-2; assembly: GCF_042747725.1. Taxonomy (NCBI): domain Bacteria; kingdom Bacillati; phylum Cyanobacteriota; class Cyanophyceae; order Coleofasciculales; family Coleofasciculaceae; genus Coleofasciculus; species Coleofasciculus sp. H7-2. Next base: position 6,594 of record NZ_JBHZGO010000020.1, on the reverse strand, counting down.
ATCAATAGTAGTCTTGGTCCTGGTACTAAATCGTTAGGTATTGTAGTTGTCCACGCAATGACAATGCCCTCGCTAGGAATATTTCCTACTAATTCGCAAGGAAAGCCATCGGCTTTCAGGCGAAGATAGGTTTGCAAAATCCAGTTGTACGCCCCGGTAGATTTACAGTTGCTATAAGCTTTTCGGTAAGCCTCCGGACTCTCCAAGATGTTGGTATCGGGCCAGTCTGCTTCGGGGAGGTAAAAATAAATTGGTGGTAGCTTCTCAGTCATGATGGTATGAAAATGTGCTTACATTGCAGAGGTTATCAATCAAACAAATCGCTGATTATTGATGAATTAATTTTTATCTAAAGCTACTGTTACTTTGTGTACGAGGTTGCTTAGGCGAATGCGAACTCCCTTTGTTTGCATGGCTAAGTCACGGCGCGTTAAAAATACTTTCCTGGTCGAATTTGAAGCCGTACACCAGCGTTCGTAAGCTGGAATTGCTATATCTGTTAAAAAGGTGCGCCACTGGGTGACGAGCTGCTTGGGTTGTAGTTCCTCCGCACGAAGCTTACCATTTTCAATCATCGCTCGACGAAACTCTTTGTCATCGCGAAGGCGTTTCAGTGCCAGAATCACTTCATCAAGCGAAGTTGCCTCTAGATAATCGAGTTCGCTTTTGCGCTCGAATCGGTAAGCAGACTCGCGTCCCAGAATCGCAGGTACACCAGCAATCCAGGCGTTGTAGAGCTTGGAAGCCGGTTTCCAGTAGTAGTCATTTTTACGATTAAAGCTGCGTATAGCTACAATTGCATCAATTTGACTGTAGTCGTTCCAAAGCGCTGGACTTCTCACTACCTGAAAACGCAAACCCAAGGCATTCATCTGTTCTTGCCAGGACGGTTGCCTCAGCTCATATACCAAATTTTCTTTACGACCCAGATAAGCAATATTCTCAAAGCGATCGCCTCGTGCGCGATCGCGAGGGATTAACCCTGGCTGAGGCCAATGCGGGATGAAATATTTCTCTCCTGGAATCAAATATTTATCCCCAATGTGTACGTGTGGGTAGAGCATTTCCTGGCGATTTTGGACAACGTGAAGCTGCGCGTAGGGATGTTTTGATTTATCTCCACAAACAACAATCAATAGTAGTTTCGACCCTGGTTGCAGCTCGTGCGTTACACTACTTGTCCAAGCAACAACAATACCCTCAGCAGGCATTTTTCCCGCTATTTCGCAGGGAAAACCATCAGCTTTCAGGCGAAGATAGGTTTGAAAAATCCAGTTGTACGTGCCAGTAGATTTTCCGCTTTTATAAACTTCTTGGTAGGTATCAGGATTCACCGATAAATTAATATCAGGCCAGTCTGATTCGGGAAGATAAAAATAAATCGGTGGTAACTGTTCAATCATGAGGTATGAAAATAAGCATGGATAACTAAGGTGAACCTTCAAAATCAAGCAATACAGGAAGTCTTCAAACTCTCCGTCAAAGCCAATATTTCAACTGAAGGTCATAATGACCGGCTTGCTCTGGAGGATACCACCCCGCTTCCACCTTCTCGATTATCTTAGGCAAAGCTTCGATAAATTCTGAACCCCGATCTTTTGGATGAACCGTCCAGGCTTTCGGAGAATCAAGAACTCCTCGGACATACTGCGTCGCCTCCAGTTGGTTCGATACCATCACTTCCCAGGAATCCAAAGCCCCTTTGGCAGTGATATTGTTCAATATCGTTTGTAACCTTACAGGCAACCGATTGGCAATCTTTTGCCGATAAGGACGCCACAGCACTGGTAATGGTAATAACTTGTCGAAACGCTTCTTGTCAATTAAGTAAATGCGACTGCTGAAAAACTTAAATGTGTAGAATCCATGTGGGTCTTGCTCATAGGGCACCCGTTGATACATACTACCATCCTCCGTCGGTGGCCCAGTCAGCGGTCTGATTGCCATCACTTCTGGGTGTTGTTGCATCAACTTCATCCCCTCTTCCACCCAGCTATAATCGGGTTGCTGATGGAGCAGCATATCGCTGTCATAGTGAAGCATATAGTCACCTTGGGCTTCCTCAATGTGAAAAATCGTGCCCAAAATGGGGTAGCCCTTATAGTTATGTGTATACCGGATGCGGCTGCCAAAATGTTTGCGATATACTCGGTCGTGATAGGCTCCAGAGTAGTCAATATCGACTATCTTATCTACCACACCATCACCCAGCAAGCGATCGCAGCACTCCCGCAACTGTTCTAGAGTACCAATGCCTGGACGCCCGATTTTGTCCCCCGTTAGCGGTGCCGTATCTACAGCCAACACCCGTTCGCTAAACTTGAATTTACTCATCTTCACTAGATGAGGAATGGTGTGCATCATGAACGGCAGATCGGTTCGCGCTACCAAAATCCACAGTGAACAGCTAGCAATTGACATTAATTCTGCCTTTGTGTTTTAGACATCAGGAAGCTCCTAAAAAGATTTTAATGTATTATTCAAGTTAACCCGCTGAGGATTTTTATATGACAGACGGCATCTATACACTGGCGAATGATGTAGTCTACGACCAACTCGTTGCTCTATTAAATAGCATAGAAGCCAATGTCGGTAAAGAAATCCCAGTCTGCGTTATTGCCTATGATAATCGAGTAGACCAAGTTCGTGCAGAAGTTGCTAATCGGGAAAATGTAACCTTACTGGACGATGTTAACTTGTTTGCTCGTTGGGAAGATTTCTCTAAACGGGTATGGGCAGCCCATCCCACTGCTTTAAAAACTTGGCAAGAACAAGGAATTCCCGGTGTTAATCGTATAGGAATGAATAGGCGATACTGTGCCTTCGATGCAGATAGTCCTTTTGAAAGGTTTATCTATTTGGATGCCGATATTGTAGTCATAAATTCATTAAATCTTATCTTTGATAAATTAGATGACAATGATTTCGTAGTTTATGATTTTCAGTATAAATCTCCTTCTCATATCTTTAATCTCCAGTCCCCCAAATTATTAGAAGTTGTGGATAAAACCCGGCTTAGTACAGAGATCTTTTGTGCCGGAATGTACGCTGGGAAGCGAGGGCTATTTACCCAACAACAAAGAGATTGGTTAGTATCCAAGCTAGAGGAAGGCGAGGCAGAAATTTTATTTATGCCAGCGCCTAACCAATCAGTTCTTAACTATATGACGATGAGATGCGAGATTCCAGTTTATAACTTGGCACTGCATTTACCTGACGACCAAAAGACGGGAAACGCGGTTACTTCTCCTCATTTTGAAGCTAGGGATAATATTCTGTACGATCGGGGCAAACGATTGACCTATCTACACTATATTGGGTTGTCATCAAAATTGTTTCCTAGGGTTTGTGGGGGAGAAAATATTGATTTTCCTTACCGGGATATTTTCTTGCATTATCGCTATCTTCACGAACCAGAGAAGCGACCCAAGTTTACAACCAAACCGAAACCTTACAATCAGCCTCCGAGTTTAGCCAAAAGAGTTTTAAAGAAAATTGGATTCACCAGTTGAGGATATTTGAATGAGTCGTGGTATCTATATTCTTGCTAACGATCGCGTAATTGATAATGCGATCGCGCTATTGAATAGCATTCGCGTTTATGACGCTGATAGCCCGATTGTGATGATTCCCTATAACAATCAATATCAAGCGATCGCTGATATTATTACTAAGTCCTATGGGGTACAAATCTACGAAGATTTACAATTATTAGAAAATATAGATGATTTAGTCAAGCAGACGTGTGGCGAAAATCTTTTAGATAGACCGAATCTGCTTCGCAAGTTAGCCTGTTGGTTTGGTCCTTTCGATGAGTTTCTATATATTGATACTGATATCGTTGTATTTGAAAAAATTATAGAAAATCTTAATTATCTTGCAAATAATGATTTTATCTGCTGCGATTATCAATACACAGGGGGAATTAAACAAGTTTTTACACCCCAAATTACAGAAATCTTCACTGAAGACGAATTGAAAGATGTTTTCAATAGTGGTTTTTGGGGTTCTAAGAAAACCCTAATTACTCAACAAGACTTGCAAGATACTTTTACATTTTGTGCATCTCATCCTGAATATTTTTATCTCTTAAACTCAGACCAAACAATTCTTAATTATCTGGTATTAAAGCGAATCTCCCGACGATTTAATATTGTTCGGGAAAATGGTAAGGGACCTGGAAATTGGGCAGGAAGCCCGCACTTTAAGCAGGAAGGCAATAAATTAGTCGATCCAAAAGTTAATCAGCCCCTAAAGTTTGTACACTGGGCAGGAGTCCGTCTAGAGCCAGGTGGTTCGTATTGGGATATTTGGGAACACTATCGTTATCTGAATGAACCTAAACCAGCTCAAGTGGCATCCACTCAGAAGAAAAAAAGCTTGTGGCAGCAAATCAAAGATAAAATTCGGGGATAAAAATGCACGCTAGACGCTTTGCTATTCAAGTAAGGATGGAGGGTAAAAAACATAAGACGAGTCAAATAATTTTAAATCTAGAGTTTTAAATCAATAACCTCCCAGGCAGCTTGAAAGAAGTCTCGTTCGCACAACATCGCATAGCGGTAGGTTGATTTCAAAGATGCTGTGGTAGCGGCATAACGGTCAGCCAGACTTTCTAATTTCTGAGCCAGTTGCTCAAATTCCTCACTGCTATAGGTGCGAATCCAGTTAGTGTATTGATGGTCTTTTATCCCACTTTGAGCCATCTGCTGACCTAAGAAAGCATACAGACGCATACAGGGTGCCATCGCCACAGAAATTAGACCAACCTCAGAACTCCAAGCTGTCGCTAATAGAAAGTCTGTGTAGCGGCGGGTAGCGGCTCCTGGTTCTACTGCTTGCAGGTTTACTCCCCACTCATCTGCATAGCCTTGATGAAGGGAAAGTTCATCTAAAACGCCCCCAGCCAGGGCATGAAAACTATTAAATCCCTCCGAGTCGGGAGCTTTAGCAGCGGCAATGCTGTAGGCACGGGCAAAGGCTTCTAAGAAAAAGGCGTCTTGCCCCATGTAGTAAGCAAATCGCTGCTGGTGGAGCGTGCCGTCAGCAATGCCTTGGACAAAGGGATGCTTGAGGCAGGCTTGCGCTAAATCTTGATTTTCCTGCCACAAATCACTGGATATCGTCATAACTGCTTTGTGAATACTGGTCAGGTATTTTAACCCAGCCTACCAGACTTAAAAAAGCAATCGGAGTAGTAGGGTACCAATTCCTCCTAGGAAATTAGCCAAATTTCCGCCGCTGCTACCCACATCCTGCGGAGGTGTAGTCAGCTCTTTAATGAAAACTTGGGTAGTCTGATAGCCCTGAATATTTCCCTGGATGGTAAAGAGTTCGGAAGCTTTCTGAGAATCCAGAACGGCTCCGGAGCGATCGCCCATTTGATAACGCGCTACTCCCCTCGCTAGATATGCAGGGGCAAAGTTGGGCTTAAGAGTCAGTGATTGGTTGAAATGATCGATTGCGCCTTGTTGGTCTCCTTTCTGACCCTCTGCTACACCCCAAGCGTAGAAATCTTCAGATGTGGCTGCGTAGCTAGGGATGCCAATAGCAGCCTGCAAATTAGCACCATTGATATTAGCACCCGCCAAATTTGCATTAACGAGATAAGTTTCTCTCAGGTCAGCACCTGCCAGGTTCGCACCCGTCAAGTTAGCACCGCTCAGATTGACGCCAAATAGAGAAGTCCCGCTCAGGTTAGCACCCCTGAGGTCGGCTCCACTCAAATTGGCACGACTGAGATTAGCACGACTCAAATCAGCGCCGGTGAGATTAGCTCCCGACAAGTCAGCTAAAGCCAAACCAGCACCACTGAGGTTGCACTGCGAACATTGTTTAGTAGCCAATAACTGTCTAATATGTTCAACGTTTTCAGCTTTTGCAGGAGCAGCTAGGGAAAGTGTGGTCAGCAGTGCTGCTGTTGCGGCGATTTGGGGTTTCATATCGAGTCGTGCAGCGGGAGCTTTCTATTTTCCCCAGCATAAACCATTCAGGAAAACATCAATGCTTTATCGTACAGAATTAGAACCGCTGCTATTTTCTGGGGTGTGGGTATTAGGGCGAGGCAAGAGGCTGACAATTTGCGATGCGGTTTCTTGCAAGTTTAGTTCTGAAGCCATCTGGGGGGCTGACCAGCTGTGTCCCAAAAACACATTGAGAGAGAATGTTAGAGTGGCAGCTACCATTAATTTTTCCAGCATCTCAAACTCCCCCGCAGCAGATAACTTACCGCATAAAACTTCGATATTACTAATATGAATAGTTTTTATCTAACATTAGGTGATTGACATCTTGCGAAAAATGTGAATTTGTCTCTTGTACTGGGTGATCCTAGTCACATACGGCGAATTTGCCGTCTAAATAGGCGATCGCATCTCCTCATCGGCAAGCGCAACACCAACCATTCTTATAACCGCACCATCAAACTGGGGTCAATATCTTGTAACTTAGCACAGCCACTCAAAGCGATCGCTCGCATCAAGTTCATCCCGCAAAAGTTCCAGAATGCTAGGGCTTTGAGGACATCAGTGCCGCGACGGATGCCGCCATCTACGAGAACTTCTGCTGTGTCCCCAACAGCCGCCACCACCTCAC
>NZ_JBHZGO010000019.1:0-41874 GCF_042747725.1 Coleofasciculus sp. H7-2 | reverse complement strand
GGGATGGGCATCTCTAGCTAAATGTTTGAAAACTTGTAATTCTACATCCATTGCCCTACCTACTGTGTAGAGTTTTATTTTTCAATTTCTTTATTCATTATATTCGGAAAGTGACAGAAGAGGGATAAAGCCCAGGTAGCTAGAAGAGTTCAAAAATCATGCTGTATAAAGTGTGCCAAAACAATCAGACACCATGATAGCTACTGCCCGCACTGCGGTTATTATCAATTCATTGAATGCCAAAACTGTCACAATCTTACTTACGAACATTTGCCATATTGTAAACAGTGCGGACATTCTCAAGTACCAAGTAATTTGTAATTGGTGATGTTGTAAAAGTTCATCATTGTTGATGTAATCTTGATTCATGGCAGCCTCACATCCTATTGCACATCTTTTTAAGACACTGCGATATCCCTAGACTTTGTAATGCCCGTCGCGCTTGAGCCATCCGATTTGGGCGAGAATTTGTAGGTCAGCTTGGAGAGAACGACGAGTCACTGCAAATAAGCGCTGTTCTAAGAGTTCATCCAGCTTGGCGGGAATGGTGTCATGAGAACAGAGCGATCGCCGCCACTCGGATTCTGAGACTCCGATTTGGGTATCGAAAATCCAATCTGCCATTGTTTTGGCACAGGCGCAGTCGGGGTCGTGGAGGTGGGGAATGGCTTCTCCTTGAGGGTGAGTGGGGCTAAAAAAGGCTGTTCGCCAGTCGGCAAAGGTGAAGGAGTCGCTCAATTTCAGGCGATTTGTGTCATCGCCGTAAAGGGCAATGAGCAATGCCCACAAGCGAACGGCTCTCGGCAAGTTTTGTTTGAGGGAACCGCGTGCTAGCCATTGGAGGAGTTCGATGTGGGGAGGTTCGCTAAAAGTTGGCTCGGACATGGAATAAACCTCTGTACTCTCCCAGTATTTTGCATTCTGGAAGAGGAGTTTTCCAGGGGGTGTTAGAGTAGCGTCATCAAAGGTAGGAGACGTTCATGAATCCGATTCAACTTCAAGCGATTCCTCATCAAACGCAGTCGGGTATGCCCTATCAACACCTGCGTTTCCAGATTACAACAGATGACGGTGTTATTGCCCCAGCAGATATTAAGGGTTTGAAACTGCCAGAGGGGATTCAGTTTAACCAAGGTATTGTGATTGAGGGCAAGGGACCAATTTGGCTGTACGGATACCTGGTACATGAATGCCATCCGGCGGCTTGGGTGGGATGCTACGACCCTCGGTTGGGCGCTGTAGTGGTTGCCACTCATACTCACGAGGTAGCGGTGAGTCAGGTTTTTAAGCTGGATCTGCCAGCATCAATTGGAAATAAAGGTTGATAGCTGGGAGTAGACGGGTGAGTGACAAAATATCTGCTAAATCTAATCCTGATGTCGAGTTACAGGCGATCGCATTAAGAGGGAGCGATCGCGATTACCAAGCATTAGCAATTAACTTGACTTTGCCTGAGATTTGCCCGAAGGCAATGTGTGAGTTGGAAATACCTGCTGAACTCGATTGGCAGCAGGGAGTGATTTTATACGGTCAGGCACCAATTTGGCTTTACAGTTATCTGGTTGAGCGTTATCAAGATGCCCTTTGGGTTGGGTGCTACGACATCCGGGAGAAGGCGGTTGTTGTGGTTAAAAGCAGTGTTCCAGAGTGGCAACCTGGAGATACTATCCCCATTATTCCCAACAATGTTCCGGGTGCTGCCATCTTAGTTGGGGGACCACCTGAAAGCGGGAAAAGCGTGTTATCTAATGCTCTGCGTGTGGGTGTGTTAGGTAAGAGGGCAGATGTACAGGTTTACTTGCATCGAGCCAATTGGGATGGTGAGGGGAATCATACCTACGAAACACTAGACTCTGAATTGGTAGCCAGGTTGAGGAAGGAAAATAATGTCAAGCTGCATCACCACCCCAATGCGAATGAGTTGATTGGGAGGTATTTTGGTTATCATGCCAAGGCAACGGAGAATATCCGAAAAGTGATGGATTTGGCGCTGTTTGATGTGGGTGGGGTTCCTGACCCGGTAAAAACTCCTGTGGTAGAGCAGTGCAGTCATTATATTGTGATTAGCAGATACCCCGACAAGGTGCAGGAATGGCATGACCTGTGCGGGGAGAAGTTAAAGCCATTGGCTGTGATTCACAGTGTTCAGGAGGAACGGTTGGAGGTGTTGCAAACTGAGCCGTTTCTAGAAATTGTGGCGGGACCGTGGAAGCGGGAGTCGCCTCGATCTGTGCCGGATGTGTTGCTACAAGCGGTGCTGAAGTTACTACCGTAGTCGGGCTTTTACAAAGATTTTCGGGAACTCTAATTACAGGTTTTCTTTTGATTGGTTAGTCGGTTAGGGTTGTGAGGATGTGAGGGCGATCGCTCCTTGAGGAAGCGAAATTCATCTTTCGATGTCTATTCCATCCAGCAATTGTATCAAACTGTTTAAAGGTTAGGTGAATCATGACAAATTCTGTACACTCGATTACAACTGGAATTGCTTGGTGTCTTGCTTGGGGTGACAAGCGCGGACCTCAGTTTAAGCTAAGTGTGCAGCAAATGCGACAAGCTTTGAATGAGGGAAAAGAGGTTCCAGAGGAAGTGCGATCGCTTATCGATGAAGTTCAGAAACTAGAAAATCTAAGCTTTCCTAACACCTTAGATGAATTAAAGCAGTTAACCGAACAGCACCCTACCCTTTGGAACGCCCGAATTGGTTTAGTCTACGGCGGAGCAACTAAGATTAAGCAATATGTATTTGAAGCGTCTAAACTACCAGATATTCGTGGGGCATCAGCACTACTGGATCAAATTAACCTGATCGACTTGCCTGCTTTTTTTGGTAAAGTCTACAGACCCGAATTGCCAAAATTCAGAATTTACTGTGGAGAAGTTAGAAGATGGCTGGATAGCTCTATTAATCTGCCTGATAACAGTCCTTGCCTTTCAGAAGCTTTGATTCCTGAACTCATTATCTACTCTACTGGTGGTAACATCCTGGCATTTTGCCCTGCGGCTTTTGTACATGACTTAGCTAATGCCATTGAAAAACGTTATACCGAAAGAACTTTAACAGCGAATTCTTGTGCTGTAGGAGATACCTTTAAGCTGCTAGAAACTCGATGGGGTCTGCTGCCAAACTCAGTTGCAGAAACCTTTTGGCTAGAGAGGTATCGTCAAGAATATAAAAATCCGCTGGTTCAAGCTTATTTTGGCAATCTGGATAAGAAACCAAATGAACCGTGTATTGCCGATCCCTCATCTCTTGAAGATGCTTTTGAAAATCGGAAGAGTTTTAACGAACTAACTACCAAACTAGCAATCCTTTTCAATCAACGCCGTAGTGGAAATGACTTCCACAACCGCCCAAGTCGGCGCTATCCACCGATGTTTGAAACGCACCCTTATTTAAAAAGAGATGGAGGCGATCGCCGTTCCAGTATTACTCAAGCAACCCAACTTCCTGGACAACCGTATTTTTCAGAACCCTCTGCACGGAAACGACGGATAGGTGATAGAGCTAAGAAAGGAATGCCTATGCAGGCAGAATGGTATCCAGAATGGCAAACTGGTGTTATTGAAGGTTGGGTTGACAAGTTTGAAGAATTTTTAGAGAAAAATCCTACACAAAAACAGAAATACTATGGAAATTATCCTCCTAATGAAGTTGAGATTCCCCAATCTTTAACACATCTTGGCAATGTTAGTAAGGGTTTTGTTGCCTATATTTATGCTGATGGCAACAATATGGGAGGCTTTATTCAAAAAATCCGTACCCCAAAGGAATATCAAGAATTTAGCGAAGATGTTTCAAAAGCAACGGAGTATGCTGTTTATCAAGCCCTAGCAGATAATCTCCATCCCCGTAAGTTAAGCGGAATCAACGATCCAGAGTCAACGCTTCAGAATGGGGATATAGTTCATCCTTTTGAGATCCTCACCATCGGCGGGGATGACATTATATTGATTGTGCCAGCTAGTCAAGCATTAGCGATCGCTAAGATGATTGGAGAGCAGTTTGAAAAAATTCTACTCAAAGAAGTTTCGCTTGTAGATGTAGAAATTAAGGGAAGCTATCAGACTAAGCCACCCGAAAAACCTATCGATCTCAGTAAATGCCATCGTTACTCTAGCCAAGAAGCAGAAGCTTCTCGGTGTCAATTAAGTACCTCTATTGGGGTGTTGATTACAGCTTACAATACCCCGATTTACTATGCGAAGAATCTGACTGAACAATTACTCAAATTAGCTAAAAAACGCGCTAAAAAATTGAGAAAAGTAGGATACTGTGGTGGCACAGTGGATTTTTTAACGATGAAATCTGTCACGATGATTTCATCTAATATTGAAGAGTTTCGTAAGCAAGCGTTAACTAAGGATCGAGGTCAAAAACTAAGGCTATACGCTGCTCCTTACACTTTTCATGAATTGGGGGGATTAATTAAGGTAGTTGAAGCATTGAAAGAAGCTGAATTTCCGCGATCGCAACTCTACCAAATTCGTAGCTTGCTGGAGCATGGCAAACATACAGCAATTCTCAACTACCGTTATTTCCGAGTCAGGCTCAAAGATGGTAAGTCAGGATTACTCAAAAAAGACTTTGAAGAGACTTGGTGCAAAGCCAAGACTAACGAAGGCAATCTAGCTCCCTGGATGTATGACTCAGGAATGCTTGATCCAGATGATCGCGCCTACGAAACAATCTGGCGAGAGCTTGTAGACATCTACGACTTCATCGACACATCGGAAGACTCTGGCTCAACTGAGCAACAGTTTGCAACTCAGGAGGCTGACTCATGATCTTTCTTGGCGGATTGTCAAACTCAGTTGAGACACACCCTATTACTGCTGTAATTGATACTGCCTTGTGTGTAGGTGCGGGTGGTTCCTCCGGGACACTTGCAGATAAGCCGATTGTTCGTAACTCTGAAAGAAATCTTTTGATTCCTGCTTCGCAGATGAAGGGTCGTTTACGCCATGAATGTGAAAAGATAGCCAAGGGTTTAAATTGGGATATTTGCCAATCTCCCAATGCTCAAATGATGTGTCCGCAGAGAGCAGATGTTTCTGGAAATTTTGAGCGTGAGGAATATCAAGTAAATGAAGATGACGAGCAACGCCATTGCCTAATCTGTCAAATCTTTGGCAATCCAGTGTTGCGATCGCGCCTTATATTTGATGACCTGATTTGTACTGAAGAGCCAGAAAATTTGCCCGAAATCCTGCGTCCAAGTGTAACGATTAACCGCCGCAGACGCACAGCAGAAGAGAAAAAACTTTACTTTTTAGAGACTTCTCCAGCAAATGCTCAACTCAGGTTCAAAGGTGACATTCATATCCAACCAAGCCTAACACCTGAGCGACCAGATTATGCCAAAGCATTGATTTTGGCTGGCTGGCGACATATTCATGCACTAGGCGGAAGTAAGTCGGCTGGCTTGGGATGGCTGCATTGGGAATTGCCTGAAATTCAGGTAGATGAGGATGTTTGGAAATTTCTGGCAAAAGGAGGAGTGCAATGAAGCGCATTCAACTGGAAATAAAGGCACTATCTCCTCTGGCGATCGGACGGCAGAAACCAGGCGGTTCAGTTAGTGAAGTTGAAAATTATATTCCTGGAACTGTAATTCGGGGAGCGATCGCATCTCAAATTTTGCAACAATATCGTCAGGACGAGCAAACTCAACAAGCAGAGCGGTTAAGGCAAGATTTTTCACACAATGGCGGTGATTTTCAAACTCTCTTTCTTGGTGAAACTCCAGCAATTTTCCAAAATGCCTATCCCGCTGTACTGAACATTGATGATGAGTTTGTGATTCAAGACGAGATCAGGGTTTTACCTGCTACCGCCCTCAGTTCTAAGACGAAATCAGGTTTCAAGCCAGAAAACAATGGTGTTTTTGATACTTTGATTGACCGTTTCTGTGCAGAGAGATATGGTCATCTTTACGATCCAAATTGCCCAACTGATGGGGGGCGAGTTGACACTGTTGATTTTAGTTTCTACAGCGAACTTAATGATGAATACTACAACCATACTGTCAGCAAACGCCTGTTGACACGGGTAGGCATCAATCGACGACGAGCTACAGCAGAAGAACAGATACTCTACAGTATTGAAGTTCTAAACGAATCTGAATCCAAAGGGAAAAATCCGAAGCCTGTAATTTACATGGGAGCAATTTTAGTTACAGATGCTCTAGCAGATTCTCTGAAAGAATTCATTAATAACCATAAGGAGGGTTTTCGCCTCGGTGGATCAACTTCAAGAGGGCTGGGAAAAGTCAAAATGGACGCAAAGCTACCTGTGGATGCCAAGCCAAAGTTAGCTGATAAAATCAACCAGTTTAATGACACGTTACAGAAGCGTTGGAATGATTGGAAAGTTTTTGGTAATCCTCTAGAGGAACAGATGAGCAATTGTCCTGCGGACAGGCTATGCCAACGCACCTACTTCACCCTGGATTTACAATCTGATGCGATTCTGAGTGAGCAATGGCGGCGTACTACAGTTATTTCAGCAGCAATGCTACAGCAGTTTACAGATGTGCAAGATACTTCTTTGAAACTTGAAGCGGTTTACAGTAGTTATGACTACCGCTCTGGCTGGAATGCTGCCTGGGGATTAATGAAAGATGTTGAGTTAGTCACAAATAAAGGGGCTGTTTATTTGTTCAGCACTACTCAAAAAAATGATTGGATTGAAGCTCTAGAAAAGCTAGAAGTCCAAGGGATAGGAGAACGTATCCCTGAAGGCTTCGGTCAAGTTCGTGTTTGTGATAAATTTCATTTAATTATTCGAGAGGAGGCTGTTTAAAAATGGATCAAATTCTAGATATCTTCTTAAGAGAACAATTAGCATTAAGACTTGAAAGAGAAATTAGTAACCAAATGGATGACGTGATAGGTAACAAAGTAAAACTGATATCTCAAAAATTCTCAATCGCCAGCAAAGATAAAAAATCTCCATTTAGAAATGTTCTTGCTGTTGCTACTGACTCTATCTCCTCGCTTGAGGTTATCAAAAACTATATTCGTTATCAAGTCGGGCGTAAAGAATCTAGTCCAATTTGGAAAACTTCCAAGGATAGCGAAATATTTGCTAAAGCAGTAGTTAATGACTTACAGAACTTGAGTCAAGATGCTCAAGAAATTGTGCAAAGAATGAGGAGGAAGATTCCAAAAGGTAATTCCTTGGAGCCTTATTTGGAAGATAATCAAAATAGAGAGCAGATCAAAAAAGATATCCACCTTAAACTTGCCCAGCTTTACTTAGGCTATCTAGCAAGGGAGCATACAGCTTCAGTAGGTGAAAGTAAGCTAAATTAATAAAGCCCAATATCGACCAAGTATCAAACAGGAGATATATTATGCCTCGTCTAGTTATTTCAACCGTTGGGACAAGTTTACTAACCAATCAAATCCATCGAAGTGATCCGAAAGATTGGGAGGATATGTTACAAAAAAGTGCTAATCTTACTCAAGAACAAATTAGTCAATCTTGTCATGAAGTTTTAAGCATCATTAATCAATTGGAACAGAGGGCTAAAAATAAGCTCAATAATGGCAATACCTTAGAGATTAGAGATGCCAGCGCTGAACTGAATGGGATTTATGGACTATATGACGAGCAACTAGAAAGCAGCAAGCGAGATCATCACTTCTTAATTACTACAGATACAAAACAGGGACAAGTCACAGCAAATATTGTTAAAAGTTTTATACTACAACAGAAAAAAGATAGAAAATTGAGTTTAGAAGTTGAAGTATATACACCTGAAAAACTTTCAACAGCCAATAACAAAGTTTTTAATCAAGGAATTGACAACTTACTAGATTGGCTTGATAGACGAGCAAATGAATACAAAGAAAAAAACTATGAAATATATTTCAATTTGGTAGGTGGATTTAAAGCATTGCAAGGATGTATGAATACAATTGGAATGTTTTATGCAGATAAAATTATCTATGTTTTTGAAGGAGCCAAATCAAATTTAATTACTATACCTCGCTTACCAATAACCGTAGATTATTCACGACTGACAGACCATGTATCTATTCTAGCGCGACTCGACGCTGGTGCAGGTTTATCTTTATCGCAAACCGAAAAAGTTCCTGAAGCAATGGTGGCAGGAATAGATGGAAAAATGACTCTTTCAAATTGGGGACAACTTATTTGGAATCAGTGTAAAGATAACTTTTTGTCACAGGAATTACAAGAGTTTCCCAGGCTATCTTACGAACATAGCTTTATAGAAGACTATAAAAATATTAGTACGGCAAAAGAAAAGGTTAAACTTCAAAAAACCTTGGCTAAAGTTTCTTACTTGCTAGAAGAATCTAACTGCAATATTAGAGCTTTGGCAAAACCAGTTAGTTATTATGCTTATGGAGGCACAGAAGGAATAGATCATTTCTATGTAGGAATGGAATGGCGGGTAAGCTGTAAAATGTCAAATATAAAATTAGAGGAAATTTCAAAGAGAAAATTAGAGCTAAGACATTACGGAACTCATAAGTATGTCGAAAGAAAAGAAGGAATTTAGATAAAAGCAGTTTAATAGTGGAATCTGGTTTTAAGGGGGCGTTGCGATCGCATCCGAACACTTAAAGTTTTCCTAGTTACCTAAGACCTCTTCACCAATATGATCTTAATTCAGTCTTCTACCAATAGTAATATGTTTGATACTTTTAAAAACCGTCTAGAACTAACCGGAACACTGAGGACAGTAACAGCATTACGCATAAGTGCAGGTCGTTCTACTGAGCCAATTGGGTCAGATTTGCCTGTAATTAAAGATGCTTTGGGTAGACCTTTAATTCCAGGGTCTAGTTTTAAGGGCGCTTTGCGATCGCGTCTCGAAAGCTTCCTACGCGGTATCGATCCAAGTTTTGCTGAAGATCCAGCTAATTTCACAAGTTCAGCCCGAAATAATCAGGTCAAAGCCTTTAAAGAACAGCATAAAGATAATGATTTTAACTTGACACAAGCACTTATCGGCATAACCGACGAGGTTTCTCGCTTATTTGGTTCTCCCTGGATTGCTAGTAAATTTCAAGTGCGAGACTTGACGGTACAAGATAGTGCATGGTTTGGACAGTATCAGGAACGGGATGGAGTTGCTATTGATAGAGATACTGAAACAGCGGCGGATGGCAAGCTTTATGACTACCAAGTTGTACCTGCTGGGACACCCTTTGAGTTTAAGGCTGTAGTGGAAAATGCTAAGGACTGGGAACTGGGTTTATTGATGATTGGTTTGCACCAGTTTGAGACAGAACAAATACCTTTAGGAGGAGGGCGATCGCGTGGCTTGGGTGTTGTTCGTTTAGATAACTTAAAAATGCGCTGGGTTGACGTTGAAGGCAATCCTAAATTCTTGTTGCAATATCTTCAAAAACTAGTAATGGAAGATGAAACTGCTTATGAAGATGCAGCAGACTATAAAGATGAGTGGGCACGAGAACTTATCAAGTATCTAAAAGCTAAAATGCCCACAACGTCTGCAAACATTGCAACAATAGAGTAAAAGGGTCGGTAATAGCCACCCTACAGAAGTAATATAACTTTGCTTGTGAGGTCAAGATGGCTTTCAGTAGTTATAAAGATATCGGTAAAGTTCTCCAAGAATTTCAAGTAACTTACACCGCAACTAATTTTATGGGGGCAACTGATTTTAATATCCCTGATTATTTTCGGGAAGACTTGGAATTTATGCTCCGAGAAGCCGTTGTAGACAATTCTGAGTTTGCTGTGTGTGAAAACTTGATCTATCCAGTTCTCAAAGAAGTTTGGAAATCTTATCATACTAAGTTTGTTCTCTGGAGCCATAAATCTCTTACCTGCAACCAGAATCTTTATGGTTTTCCTGAATATATTTTGGCTAAACGCTCTCCTTTAGGAAAATTTGTGTTTGAAAAGCCTTATTTTCTGTTGGTTGAGGCTAAGCAAGACAAATTCGACGAGGGGTGGGCGCAGTGTTTAGCTGAAATGGTTGCAGTAGAAAAATTAAATGACGAACTAAAACTTACTGTATTTGGGATTGTCTCTAATGGAGCAACATGGCAATTTGGCAAGCTAGAAGGGCAGACTTTTACTCAAAATACTACTCCCTACACGATTTATGAATTAGACAAACTTTTTGCTGCTGTTAACTATGTATTTCAGCAATGCGAAATTCAGCTTAATGAGTTATTAACTGCTTAATTTTTCACTATCTATTAAATTACTCAGTCATGCACAAACGATTTGTAAATCATTGCACGATCGCCCTCACCATAATTCCCGACGGGCCAATTCTGATTAAGTCTGGCAAAGAAGGGGCAGATCCAACTAAACCAGATATGGAATTTGTCGAAACCTACCATGCAGGGGGACGCTCAATCTACTTACCTGGAAGCAGTCTCAAAGGAGCAATACGCGCCCACGCTGAAAGAATTGTAAGGACAGTGGGTGGTGAGCAGCGTCCAGCAGGAAGTAACCAGGAACTTTGGGCTAGTAACCCTTTAGATGATAAAAACAAACAAAATAATCCTAACTTCTATTTAGAAGATTGGAAGAAGCATAATAAAAATCACCCCAATCCGGGCGCGGAGTTATACAGGCAGTCCTGCTTCGTCTCCCAGATGTTTGGCAGCACTTCTGTCGCTAGTCGAGTAAGAGTTGAGGACGCATATCCTGATAAGTCCCAACCACTCAAGATAGAAGAACGTAACGGTGTAGCTATTGATCGCGTATTTGGCTCAACAGTACCTGGGGCATTATTTAACTACCAAGTCTGCACTGCTGGAGAATTCCGTACCAAAATTCATCTAAAAAACTTCTCCCTGGCTCAGTTAGGTTTAATTGGTTTAGTATTGCGAGACTTAAATGATGGTTGGTTTGGGTTAGGTTTTGCCAAATCTCGCGGTTTAGGGATGGTTGAGGTGAAATTGAATTCAGCCGTTGTTCAATATCCAGGCTGCATCTTAGAAAATCAACAAATTCACGCTCTAGGAAGACAACAACAATGGTCTCACACCTCGCTGCTAGGGGCTGGAGTGTTTTTGGAGGAGGAAGAACGGCAACGCTACGGCTTTCCCGCTAACGATGTGCAAGAAACTCCTGTTGCTGCTGAAGCAATGCCTCTCGGTTTTGGGGTGCTGTTGCAATGGCAGGGAGATAACCAAGTACAGAATTTGTTTATAAAGGCAGTTCGCTCTTGGTGTAAAGAATTGGAGAAAACAGCAGCATGAATCCTTTTGTTGGCGTTAGCGAACAACTTCTAACAGTAGAGCAGTTGAGAAACTTATTAGAAAAGCCTTTCAATCAGGGTAACTATTATTTCCTGCGCTGGACTCATCAAGTTAGTGGAATTGTAGGACAACTGCCGAATGAGTTTCCTTCTCCAGAGGGGCAAATGTTTAATTGCGATCGCGAATTGCGCTGGAAACAACAAGGACAGCACTTCAGCGTTCTTCTCCTGAGCACCACAGGTTGTGAACCCGGATTTAAGGGGATTGGACACAAGTGGGAAACCCAGCAACGGGACGCTCATATTTACCCCGCTACCGAAACCCGTTTTCCTAAAGGATTATCCTCAGCAAATGTTGATGTAGCCCAGCGTTACTTTATGGATGCCGATACCGCGACGGTACATTTTGTTGCTCTAACTGTAGCGAAAAAGCAATGACTAGCAATCGACCCTCACCACCTCGACGAGTATCACCTCCGACTCGACCCAGTCAACCGAACTCAGCCGATGCACCTACAGGACTCGTTGCCCCAAAACCTTACGACTTAGTTTCTCTACCAACTCAATCACCCGACAAAGCTAAACCAGCAGGACAAGAACGGTTTAAAAGCGATCGCATCTCTGGCAAAATCTCCCTGCGCTTAACCGTGAAAACGGCTACCTTTATCGCGTCTGGCGTGGTAGCGATGGGTAGTGATTTGTCCGACAAAACTCGAAGTATCCCTTTAATTAAAACCTCAATTGAGGGCAATCAAAAGCTGCTGATTCCTGGGAGTTCTTTCAAGGGTGTAGTGCGCTCTACTTATGAAGCAATTACCCGCAGTTGTTTATGTAAAGTGACTCGCAAGTATCAAAGCCAGATTCCGTCTGGCTATCAAGAATGTACGATTAATCGTCAAAGAAATCAGTTAACAGTCTGTCCAGCTTGTCAAGTTTTTGGGGCAATGGATTGGCAGGGACTGGTTCATTTTACAGATGCCAAGTGTGAAACAACTGGTTTTAGTACCGGATTTATGCCCTCACTCTATCGCCCTCGACCTGATGAAAGAAAGGCGTATTTTAACCCACAGGGGAAAGTCGCAGGACGTAAGTTTTACTATCATGCGGTTAAGGCGGTTGACAAAGGTCAGCAGCAAGGAATTCCAGTGCAGCAGGCAGGTAAAGAGTATAGGTTTGCGACTCAGCTGCGGTTTATGAATTTGACTTCTGCTGAATTAGGAACATTGTTGATTGTACTGGGGCAAGACCCGAAAAACCCCATTGCCCTTAAGGTTGGCGGGGGTAAGCCAGTTGGGATGGGGACGATGGTTGTCGATGTTACTGAAATTAAACGGATTAACAATAAGCAGGAGTGGCGCGATCGCTACTCCTCCTACACTCCCCCCGCATCTGCCCGACTGACTGGAGAAAGTTTGCAACAATTCATGCAGAAGAATATTCAAGCTGCCCACTCTAACTTAGTTGAGGCAACTCAGTTGCAACAACTTGCTGAAGTGCTGCGCTATCCTACGGACCGCGAACCCCCAACCGGAATGTACTAGAAAAAAAAGTGAGGACGAACCATGACTAAAACTCAAACTAAGCAACAACTCACCTTTGAGCAATTTCTAGAGAAAGATATTGCAGAAGAAGGTTGTTATGAACTCGTCAACGGAGAGATTGTGAGAATATTACCGACAAGACAACATGATAATATCGCAGATTTCATGGTTAGACAGTTTGATAGAGAGGTTGAACGGCGTAATCTGAACTACAGAGTGTCAGACAGAATTATGATTAGGACACTAACCACAGAGGGTAAAGAACAAGGTCGGCATCCTGATGTGAGTGTAGTTGATAAAACACTTTGGGACTCAAACCTTGCCGCTTACACTGCTTTTTTTGAACCACTCCAACTAGCTGTAGAGGTAGTCTCAACCAATTGGGAAGAT
Source organism: Coleofasciculus sp. H7-2 (assembly GCF_042747725.1). NCBI lineage: Bacteria > Bacillati > Cyanobacteriota > Cyanophyceae > Coleofasciculales > Coleofasciculaceae > Coleofasciculus > Coleofasciculus sp. H7-2. The sequence goes on along the minus strand of NZ_JBHZGO010000019.1, from coordinate 28,724 downwards.
GACTATATCGATAAGCTGGATGAGTATCAACGTTTGGGTATTCCCGAATACTGGATTGTAGATTATTTAGCGATAGGTAGTCGGAATTACCTGGGTAATCCTAAAGTGCCGATGGTCTTTGTTTATTTGCTTGATGATAATGGAGTCTACCAGGCTACTCCCTACCGAGGCACTGACCGGATTGTATCGCGAACTGTCCCAGAACTGACGTTAACAGTTGAAGAGATATTGGGAGCATAATTTATGGCAGTTGAGTCCCTGACGGAATCCTTAACTGAAGTTCAATGGCAGATTGCTCATGCGATCGCTCAAACTCTTGCTACTGATCAACTGCGAATAAATAAAGAAACAGGTAAAAATTCAGATGGCATTGCTACTGAATTAAAGAAGACAGTTACATATCTTTACGCTAATCAAGACCAACCCAATGCTAGAGCAAAGTTTTTCACATATTTAAAGACTCTAGTCGGGCATGGTTTGCAGATTGGACATAGTGGCAAGACTCCTGACTACTATCACTGTATAGAAAAAGCTTGCAAACAACATTTGCCAGGTGAGCAAGCTAATCCTCGAACCATGCTACTGATTTTAGGATGGTCAGCACGTTTGGTGCGCTATCACAAAGAGACGGTTCCGATTGGAGAAATCGCGACTCCCTCTCGAACTTCAGCTATTAAAACACCAACTCCACCTGTAGAGTCGCACCGTCAAACAGAGATCAAGGCAGTTACACAGTCTCAAACGTTTCAGTTGGGACAAACATTAGATGCAGAAGTGACAAATATTAAAGGCAAAGAAGTTACTTATACAATTCTGGAAAAAATTAAACTCACAGTTAAGGAACCCAAGAAGTACGAAATCTTATCAGTTGGAAAGACAGTCAGAGTTGAAGTAACAGAACTCAAGAAAGATGGTAGTCCTAAAAAAGTTAAGTCGGTTGAGTGAATAATAGCAGTTGATGATATGCTACCCCTGATCGCAACCAAAACAAAACAACAAGTCACCTTTGAGCAATTCCTTCCCTAACCGTCGAACAGGTGTTGAACGCTTGATCGTGAGGTCAATATGGCTTTGAGTAGTTATAAGAGTATTGGTGCAGTTGTCAAAGAATTTCAGGTTAAATATACCGAAGCGGATTTTATCGGTGAAATAGAATTTAACATCCCCGATTACTTCCGAGAAGACTTACAAACCGTCATGCGGGAAGGAGTCGTTGATAACTCAGAATTTGCTATTTGCGAAAATTTAATTTATCCCGTCTTGAAAGAAATCTGGAAGTGATATCGCAGCAAGTTCCTTTTGTGGAGTCACGAGTCACTCACCTGTGATGAAAATCTTTCAGGATTCCCTGGATATATCTTGGCGAAACGCTCTCCGTTGGGAAAGGTTGTCTTTGATAAGCCTTATTTCCTTTTAGTCGAAGCCAAGCAAGATAAGTTTGAAGAGGGGTGGGGACAGTGCCTAGCCGAGATGATTGCAGCGCAACGACTGAACGGGGAACTCCAGATAACTGTCTATGGCATTGTTTCTAACGGAACACTATGGCAATTCGGCAAACTAGAGGCAGACTTATTTACCAAAACTATCGTTCCTTACACCATTTACGAACTAGATAAACTCTTTGCGGCTGTTAACTATATTTTCCGCCAGTGCGAATTGCAACTTGATGAGAAAGTAGCTGCTTAATTCTCAATTATGTTGGGAACCTTGTATCCATGACCATCGCTCAATACTTTCAAACCCTAACTGGATTCCCTCCACGTCAATTCCAACAAAACGCGATCGCGCACCTCCTCAATCGCCAAGATGTCCTCCTCCGCGCACCCACAGGTTCGGGCAAAACCGAAACCGCGATCGCGCCCTTTCTTTTCGCTCAACATCTACAACTCGACTTCCCCAACAAACTAATTTACGTCGTCCCCTTACGCACCCTCGCCAATAGTCTGCGCGAGAGAACAGAAACCCTTATCCAATGCTGGTCAACATACTATCCTTCACCCCGACTCTTGACGGTAACGCTGCAAACCGGAGAAAACCCAGAAGATCCTCGCTTTGAAGGCGACATTATCTTCTGCACCATCGACCAAATGTTAAGCAGCTTCCTGAATATCCCGTATTCCGTTGGTCGGGGTTCTGCCAACGTCAATGCAGGTGCTATCTTTGCCTCCTACCTCGTATTTGATGAATTGCACCTTCTCGACCCTGAGCATTCTTTCAGCACTGTTCTCAAAGTCTTGCAACAAGTGAAAGTAATTGCACTCTTTCTATTGATGACTGCTACTTTAACCGACGAATTCGCCACACAGATTCAACAAGTAATTGACAATGGAAATAATTGCCATTAACGACGCAGATTTAGTAGAAATTGAATGCAAGCGTCACCGAATTTTGTGGGCTATCTCCACACCTTTAACTGCTGAAGTTATCCTCAATGACATTCAAACACATCACCGTGAGAGAGTTATTGTTATTTGCAATACAGTCTCGCAAGCGCAAGGATTGTTCAGAGATTTAAATAACCTGAATTCAGATGAAGCATTAAATATTACACTGTTCCATTCTCGGTTTTTACCGGAACATCGCGCCCAAAAAGAAACTCAAATTAAAACTCGATTTGCAGAGAATTGGCAAGATGACGGCTTATGTCATGTTTTAATCTCAACTCAGGTAATTGAAGCGGGACTTAACATTACCTGCGATGTCATGCACACTGAACTTTCTCCCATGAATTCTCTCCTGCAACGTGCTGGACGTTGCGCCAGATTCAAAGGGGAACAGGGTGAGGTTTATGTTTATTGGCAGATTCAAGTAAATCCAGAATCTCTTGAATTAGCCGCACAAGATTTTGACCCAGAATCCGAAGAACCAACTGTAGAAAAGAAAAGTTTTTTGCCCTATGAGAAAACACTGTGCGAACTCACTTGGCAAGTTTTACAGCAACATACACAATCCGAACAACTCAATCAATCAGTTGGCTTTACCTTAGAACAAGTTTGGATTAATCAAGTGCATTGGCAAGCCGATTCCCTGCAAGCCGAACGCCGAAAGAATGACCAAGCCGAATTTGAACGACGATTTAACGATGCCATATTCAACGGCGATCGCTCAACGGCGGACAACTTAATCCGCTGTGTTGATAACCGCAGCGTATTTGTTTGGAACGAACCAACACTAATTGATTTGGATAACGAGTCAATCGACCCCAAAAAACTTTTAGCCTTCTGTGTCCCTACAACAGCACTGTGTAAAGCTTGGCAAGAAATCCAAAACTTGGGATATGAAACTGACTGGGTTTTCAAGCGCATTGAAGCCCCTAGAAGGAAAGATACCGAGACTTATGCACAACCTATTTGCACAACTATCCGTTCTCGCAACGACCTCATAAATAGCATCCAAATTTTAGTCAATCCCCGCTACGTCCACTACGATGAAGAAATTGGCTTACTAATTGGAATCAATATTGTTGGTAATGGGTTTACTTCTCCCAATAAACCTCAAAAACAGGTAATCAGCGAGTATCGCTATCGCATGGATACCTATGTAGGACATTTAGGCTGTATGTGGACTTGTTGGCACAATCCTTTCACAACGAGAGTATTAAAAAATGGATCTGGGGTTGAGATTGAATATGCTAGCGTCCGCGATGAACTATTAAAAGCAGGCAGACAATTCATCCAGCAGAAAATTTTTCCCCAAGTCACCATAGCAGAAGCAGAAGCCCTGTTTGAATATTTAGTTTTACTTGCCGTCTTTACCCACGATTTAGGCAAATTGCAACAAAAGTGGCAAGATGCAATGGGAGGATGGCAAGCGATCGCACACTCTTCCTTCCACGGCAAACCGCCCAAATCCCATCTGTTAGCCCACACTGACTACAACCCCGACGATAGGCTACAACGAGATGCTCTCAAAGCCTACGAAGCCAAACACAAGCGTCCCAACCACGCTGTTGAGAGTGGATTCCTAGCCCAATACATTCTGCAAGAGTCCCTCGTTCCCCTGCTGCGCGACTATTTCCATGCCGAATCCGAACAAATTTTCGGCATCGCCTACACCATCCTTTTGGCAGCGGGACGACATCACTCTGCTTGGGCAAAAGGCTGGGAAATGAAGGATATCCGCAAAGTTGGAGAGATTCAACTGCATCCAAAAGCCAAGGAAGCGATCGCATCCAGTTGGCGCAGTCTTACCCGCTTTCTCCCTAAAACCTTACCGTTTCCTGAAACAATTCCCAACCTCAAACAAACGCGCTATTCAGCCAAAGAACTTGACCTTAACAAATTTTCCTCAGCGCAAATAGATTATCTACAACTTTACTGGTTAGTTGTGAGATCCTTACGACTGTGCGACCAGCGTTCGGTACAAATCTTCAAACCTACGCCTAACTAATAACTGTTACATTCCTACTTGAAAAACCTGTAATGCTGTTAATGCTAACTCAGGAAACGTCGGTGACTCAATACGGTCATTGTCCCTGAACTGGCGGACTTGGTATTCACCTTCAACAAGCTGATAAATCGAGAAAGTCGGTTGTTTAGGACTGCCAATAAAGCGTTTTCCACCTAATCCGAGATAATCTACTACCCAGTATTCGGAAATGCCCAGTGCCTCGTATTCTTCCAGTTTCAAAGCATAATCGTCGCTCCAATTAGTTGAAACAACCTCAACAACCAAACGTGCAGAACTCGCTTGAGTAATGATAGATTCCCGTTCCCATCGCGGGTCATTTCTGATAGTCTGCTCGTCTAGCACAATCACATCCGGCTCATACCCGGACTCGTCGCGGGTAGGTTTGATGACGCATTCTTTGGGAATAAAATAGGGCAGTTTTAGCCGTCTGATTTCAAAGTTGAGTTCAGCCCCAATAAAACCTGCTACCCGCGAATGTCTTCCAGTAGGTTTGGGCATCTCAACAATCTCCCCATTATGTAGTTCGTAGCGATTTTCTGAATTCTCCGGATACCAGGCGATAAATTCGTCGAACGTGACTAACTTGGGTATCGCTTGAATCATGGCGACCTCCTCCAATGTTGCAGACAGAGTTTAGACACTAATCTACTTACCCTGATTGTAAACGTAAGGCGCAACATCATTATGTTTTGCCGACGATGCTGAATAGTGTTTGGTTAACCTCTCCCCAACCCCTCTCCTACGGTGTAGAGACGCGATATATCGCGTCTCTACGTTATAGCGGGACTTAAACAGATTTCAAGCCCAAATAAAGCCCAAAGCAGCTTTATAAGAGACGAATACGTCGCGATTGTGGTTCAACCACTCAAGAAAACGGAAAGACATCGCTGTCCGAAATGCCTAAACATGCCTCAGTAAAGGTGTTTAAAGATTTCGATGCCCACCTTCGTCTTAATCCGCAGGTTTTGGTGTGCCATAAAATAAAAGTATAGGCACAAAACACAAGAATGAAATGACGCATTAAGCTGCGAAAATCTCTGACTTGATATTCAGACAACCCTAACCATCATGAGAGCCTCCCGATAAAAAACTTCTACCACTATCCTTTGAGAATAGGTAGTGACTATCCACTCGGCTGTGGCTATTGTTGAGTCAACATTAGTAATAAAATAGTCAATATCACTCGAAGAATTGAAGGTTGAGGCATTCATTACGATAGCAATTGTTCTCGTTCCTTCTAGCTGTGATAGTTCAACTTCAACAGTTGCCACCCAAACGGTTTTCGGTTTATCTAGATTGAGTTGAATAGGGGTAAAATCATCAACATGAAGAGCTTTGGCTAACTTATCTAGGCGAATCTCATCTCGTTTATTTGCCTCTATTTGAGTTATCACTTTGCGGTTTTTGGCTAATCCCCCTAGATACTTGAGCTTCCTTTTTTCCAGCTCTAGCAGAAATGTTGTGTTATTTCCTCGCGCCAGCATCAATTAATATGATACCGGGTCGATATCCTCTCTCCAGACTTCGGTCAATTAAATCTAATGCTAATTTCGGCTTCTTCTTAAATTCTGCATCTTGTTTTCCTTCAGGTAAAGAACTAGCGTGTTGATATAACTCTATATCTAACGGCAGGCTTTTTTTGCCATCATATAGATGAGTTGTTACTACCACTATCCCATTCTCAGTTTTTCCGATTTCTCCTATGTATTGCCGTCCCACTCCGGCTGTAAAATTACCACTTTTTCTATGTCCTGAATCGTCCACAATTAACGTATATCCTCTACCGATTCGGGTTTGGCTACACTGATTCATCACCAGAAGGCGACGTTCATTCACCTGTTTATCTGACCAGGGGGCTTCCGTCAGAAAATGGTGTAATCGATGGTAAGTCACTCCCACGGCGTTATCCGCCATTTGAGACAGGTTCTTTCGTTCACTTTCCCCGCAATTATCCGCCTAGATAGTTCCTAAACTCCCGTTTTTGCGCTTGATGCGTCCAGACATCATCAAAGCGTTTACACCATCTGTCAAAGCAAGGAGGCATGGCGGCGGGAGTTGTCTCTTTCATCCCTTATCCCTCAACGTAAAATAGCCGATTACCAAGCATTGTACCTTTATTTACGCTTAATTTTAGTTTAAGTCCCGTTAATTGCCTCACTCGGCTGGTGGGAGGCAACAATGGGCTGGGCAAACTGCCTATTCGCGATCGCGTTGACTCTGTAACCAACTGTACCCAACATCAGAAATAGGGGACTCAACGGATTTATCTCGCGTTGGATAGTGTCTCAAATGAGCAAGAGTGCCTACGATGACGAGTAAATTTACCAGAGCAAACGTATGGCTCAACGACCTGGCATCTTCCCCACCTTCTTCATCTCTGGCTTTGAGTGTTCGACGTTTCTCTGGAAGGACAAGCAACGGCGGAATCTGATTGAAGAGACACAGCACGATCGTCACGCGCAGGAAGATTACAACATCTTGCGATCGCTGGGAATTGATGTGGCACGGGAAGGGATTCCCTGGCCCCTAGTCGATCGTGATGGCTGCTACGACTTCTCTAGCATTGATCCCATGATTGCAGCAATGCAGGAGACGCAAATCGTTCCCATCTGGGATCTCTGCCACTATGGGTATCCAGACGATCTCGATCCATTTTCTGATGAATTTACCGATCGCTTTGCCCGTTACTGTCGCGCAGCAGCAGAGTATGTGATTCCCCGCTTACCTGGCCCCTATTTTTTCACGCCAATTAATGAAATTACGTTTTTCTCGTTCTGCGGTGGAGAATGGGGTTGGGTGGCTCCCTATACAACTACAAAAGAAGACCGTTTTCGCTTTCGTCTAGCCCTGTGTAAGGCGGCGATCGCAGGTGTTAAGGCAATTCGAGAAGTGGAACCCTCCTCAAGGATGATCCAGATCGATCCTTTGGTTCAGGTAGTCGCACCACGCGATCGCCCGGATCAAATCGAGTTGGCGAAACATGAAACCTATGTGGATACGTTTTTGGCGTGGGATATTCTCTACGGGAAAGAGCATCCTGAACTCGGCGGTTCCCCTGAAATTCTCGATATCGTTGGCGCAAATCACTATTCCTTCGGTCAGATGGAATACCGGGAACATGGCCCCCATCAGGCGCTAGAACCTGACGACGATCGCATCAAACCGCTTTGTGAGCTAATGCGGTGGGTGTGGGAACGCTATCACCGACCGATGATCGTTGGCGAAACCAGTGGGATGGAAGCAGGCAGAGATGACTGGCTAAAGGACGTAGTGGAAGAGTCTCTGGCAGCGGTTAATTCTGGGATGGATATGCATGGCATTTGTTTATTCCCTGCTGTTGATATGCCGGATTGGCATACCGGAAGGTGGCTGCACAATGGGATTTACGATTTGGTGGAGGAAGGGGATAATCTAAAGCGGGTGCCTTGCGAACCATACATTGCAGAGCTACGACGATGGCAAAAGGAATTCAATCGGGTTATGACACTTGATGCTGACCCATTCAGCGATCCAGTAGAACTGCAAGATGTGATTGACGCTGCTAAACGATTGCAGCCAGAAGGCGATCGCAATTGGAGTTAAAGATTCAATCCGCCACTGTCATTCATCCGTAACTTTTCCTCGCATCGTCTTAATCTGACTTCGCTTAGTTTTGCTATCCAGACGCTTTCTTTGAGAACTCCGAGTCGGTTTGCTCCTTTTTCGGGGTTTGATGACTGCGATCGCGCTCTTAATCAAATCTTGCAATCGTTGCAACGCTTCTTCCCGATTCTGTTCCTGGCTGCGGTGTTCTTGAGCCTTGATGACAATGACCCCTTCTTTGGTAATGCGCTGGTCGGAAAGCTTCAACAACCGCTCTTTGTAACGATCGGGCAGCGAGGAGGCAATGATATCAAAGCGCAGGTGAATGGCAGTCGCCACCTTATTTACATTTTGCCCCCCTGCCCCTTGAGATCGCACCGCACTCATCTCAATCTCATGCTCTGGGATACTCACGGTATTAGAAATTTGCAGCATAATTCAAAAATTGCTTACAGATGAGTCGCACTCTTTAGTCGAGCGGATTTTACTCTGGCTCACCTTTGCTGATTATCTCTTGACAGACCTGGTTGTAAGGAAAGCAAGCCGATGGATCGATTGAATTTCAATGTACTCCAGCAATTTTGGACGATCGCTAAGTCCTATTGGTCGGGAGATGAAAAATGGCAAGCCAGAGGGTTACTGCTGGGAGTCGTGCTGTTTCTGCTGGCGTATACAGGATTGAGTGTGGTACTCAACAACAAGCGAGGAGTGTTGATTTCATCTCTTTCTGCCCAAGATGAGCCGCGTTTCTGGCAAACTGTCATCGTTTTCATCGGCGTGCTGGTGGTTTATGCACCTCTATTAGCAGGTTATACTTATCTGCGCGATCGCCTCAGTTTGCAATGGCGACGGTGGCTCACTCATCGGTTTGTAGATAGCTATTTTCGCGATCGCTCCTACTACAATCTGCATATCTCTGGAACCGAGATTGATAACCCAGATCAACGAATTGCGGAGGATGTTCGCAGTTTTACCCAAGAATCCCTGACTTTTCTGTTGAGGTTAGTGGAGTCTGTGCTATCGACGATCGCCTTCAGCAGCGTACTTTGGGGAATTTCTAAACCTTTGGTATTTTTTCTGGTGCTGTACGCCTTGATTGGAACGTTCGTTACTACCGTTGTATTTGGTAAGCCGCTTGTCCGACTCAACTTTGAACAACTCAAGAAGGAAGCCAACTTACGTTTTAGCTTAGTGCGAATTCGGGAAAATGCAGAAGCGATCGCTTTTTATCGAGGAGAGGAAAGGGAATCGAATCAAGTCAAACAGCGATTTATGGATGTGTTTGAGAATGTTAAACGACTGCTGGTTTGGGAATTGAACTTAAATATGCTCACAAATGCTTATGAGTTCATCCCCTTCATTTTGCCTGCATTAGTGGTAGCGCCTGCAATTTTTGCTGGAGAAATGGAAGTGGGGAAAGTTTCTGAAGCACAGGGCGCTTTTGTCCGCGTCTTTTTCTCCCTCAATGTTGTCGTTGCCCGCTTCCAGCAATTGACCACTTTTGGAGCCGGAATTAACCGTCTCTATACTTTTGCTGAGTTTTTAGAACAAACACAGGAGGCATCCGACGAGCAAAAGCCCCAGATTCAGACAATTACAGCCGAACATCTCGCGGTTGAACACCTCAGCTTGCAAACTCCTAACTATCAACGCACATTGATAGAAGATTTATCGATAGAGTTACCTGTAGGAGGGGGACTTTTAGTGATGGGGGCGAGTGGTTGTGGTAAGAGTTCACTGCTGAGAGCGATCGCTGGATTGTGGAATTCTGGCAAGGGTGCGATCGTTCGTCCTGAATCCGATCAGATTCTATTTCTGCCGCAGCGTCCTTATATGGTGCTAGGTACTCTCCGCGATCAACTGCTGTATCCCAACATGCACCTTGAGGTTGACGATCAACACTTGAAGCAAGTTTTAGAACAGGTAAATTTAGCAGATTTGGATGAGAGATTTGGCGGATTTGATGCGGAACAGGATTGGGCAGATGTCTTATCTTTGGGTGAACAACAACGGCTGACATTCGCTCGGTTACTGTTAAATAAACCCAAATACGCCATTCTCGACGAAGCCACCAGCGCCCTAGATTTGAGCAATGAGGAAGGGTTATATCAACAATTGCAAGCGATAGGGACTACTTTCTTAAGTGTGGGGCATCGCTCAACGTTGGCGAATTACCATCAGTCTTTGCTGGAACTTTCCCAGGATAAGACTTGGCAGATTAAACAACCTGTGGCTCTGGTCAAAGAACAACCGGAGTTGTTTGAACTGCCATCAACCACCTGATATTTTAGGGCGATCGGCTCCAAGAATGCTGAAGTGCAGATGAACACTCAGAAGTTGTTGGAGAACCTCGAAGCGATGCAGCCAATCAGCACAACTAAACCTAGCGCTCGACGAAAGTAGTTAACACCCTCGAATAGCTCCTGCCACGCCCAAGTAAACAAAGAACCAAACGCTATTGCGTCTAGACCTGTATGGATATTGCCGCTTTTCACAATTAATTCGAGTACAGTTGCTGTAATCCCAACCAAAAGCGGCAGATTTGGCGGTTGAGCAATAACAATATTGCCCTCACTGTCTCGGAAAGTTTTATCGAATAAGCTATTTTCCATGAATCTAAGTGTACTTGGCTTTCTTAAGCTCAACATTCACCCGTTAGTAGTAAATCCTTGAAGCATTGGGAAGAAAATCATCATAACGGGTGAGAGGGTTTTATTATCGGCAATCATCTCGACTTGATATTAGACCTGGAATTCAGCCTGATTTTGAGGTGGCGGTCGCAATTCAACAGGAGAACTAAGAACGGTGAGTCAGCCGTTTAGTACGGAGTGCCGTCTTTGTGAACAAATTTCCACTTGCCATCCTCCAGCAGGGCTTTGAGGTCATCATCGGGATAGCTTCCTTCATCTCCCGGTGTTCTGTCCCCGATTTCGAGGTACAGGACATCCTCTAAGGTTTCGTTGATCAGATGGTGTCCGTTGCCAGTGCCAGCCTTGAAACCCGCACACATGCCCGGAGAGAGTTGTGTACGACCTTCGTCCGTGTGTAGCGTTGGATGCCCCTGCAAGATGTAGATGAACTCATCTTGCTTGGTGTGGGCGTGACGCAGGGCGGAAACGGCATTGGGAGCCAATCGTGTGAGGTTGACGCCAAAGTTTGTGAGGCCAAACAGATCACCAAGTGGGCGCTTTTCTCTGCCCACCATGCGCGACGCGAACGGTTCAGGATAGTTCGAGGGTTTGGTTCTTGCCGGTGCGTCAGATGCATTGATGGCGATCGATATGGCTCTTTCTGGCATAGGAACCTCGTGAGGCGGGATGATGAGGGCTAACTATGTATTTAACGTCACATTGGCTAGTTAAGCACCTATCTTTTCAAGGATTATCCATTATATTTATATTTGCCTGATAACACCTTAATATGAAGTAAAATTAAGGATAAGGCAAGCTTTGAGGTTGGCTATGGTTCCCATCACTCGTAAACCAGCACTCGAACAAGTTGATCCGCCGCGATCGCCACGAGAAACATTGCCCACAATGTACGATCTACCCAGTGAAAATCCAGAGGAGCCTGGTTTGCCTGACGAGTTTCACGATCTCCAGCCTCAATTGCTCAGTCGCACTCTCCGGTTGAGTGGTTACACTCGCGAGAATTGTTTTACTGCCTCTGACCTCAACCTCTACTATGATGTCAACCATCCGCTTTGGTATAAGCGTCCTGACTGGTTTTTAGCGGTAGATGTGCCTCGTTTGTATGATGGCAAAGATCTGCGGCGGAGTTATGTCATCTGGCAAGAAGGCAAAAGTCCGTATGTAGCGATTGAGTTTTTGTCTCCTGGCACTGGGGTTGAAGATTTGGGACGCTTTTACAATGAAACCTCTGGAGTGGTGAATGCAGAATCAGCGACTCCAGCAGGCAATTTAATGGAAAATGCTCTGGAACCCACTGCAACCAAACCACCTACCAAGCTAGAGATATATGAGCGATATTTGCGGATTCCTCACTACCTCGTGTATAGCCGCTATACTCAACGGTTGCGCTATTTCAAACTGGATGGGGGACAGTATCAGGAGCAGTCGCTTAGTCTAGAGAACGCGATCGCCTGGTTAGCTGATTTAGAAATTGGTTTAGGAGTTTGGGAAGGGATGTTTGAAGATGTCCCAGGTTATTGGTTGCGCTGGTGCGATGATGCAGGCAATTGGTTTTTAACCGATACGGAGCAGGAGCGAGTGGCAAGGGAACAAGCTCAGACGCAGTTGCTACAAGCTGCCCGAAATTTATTAGCAACGGGCATGGAGATTGCACAAGTCGCTAAAATACTGGGGCTATCAGAGGTGCAAGTAGAGGCTGTTCAATCGTCACATTGAGCATGGAGCGATCGCTAGTCATTCAGCTTCAAGAATTGCTTTAACGCTCAAAGACATTGCGATCGCTTCAGTAAGGTTTTGGAGCAATTGAGCAGGAGCGATATACCTAGGGTACGCCACGCGATCGCTGGCGCTGCTGCTCTTCAGATCGCGCTCTTCATTGGAATACTCAAGAGTAGGAAGACGTTTGCCAAAATTTAACTAATTGCACCGGGGTTAAGATTACAATGCCATCTCTCTCCTTTGATGCTTATCTAAAGTCAATTCAAAAGAACCTGCAAAAAGGAAGTGAGCGCAGCCATTACCCAGCATTAAAAGATTTGCTGGATGATCCGAAGAATGGAATTGACGCGGTGATTGAAGAAAAAGGCAACAAAGCAGGGATTCCAGACTTTACGGTAAAGCGGCGAGACTTGCTGGTGGGTTATGTGGAAGCCAAAGATATTGGGCTAGATCTGGATCAGATTGAAAAATCGGAGCAATTGCAGCGATATCTAGAAGCGTTTCCCAATTTAGTATTAACCAATTATCTAGAGTTTCGCTGGTATGTGAACGGGAAGCGCAGACTTAAGGAGATATTGGCACGCAACGATAATACACTGCAAGTAAAGGATGCTGACAAGGTTGCTGCACTGTTGGATCAGTTTCTCAGCTATACAGGCGAGATCATCAGCAGTCCTGAAGACTTAGCGCGACAGATGGCGAGGTTAACTAAGGCGATTCGGTTAGCAACTGAAACGGCTCTGAGCCTAGAGAAATCTGAGGGAGAATTGCATCAATTAAAGCAGGGCTTTAGTGAGGTGTTGCTACCCAATTTGACTGATGCTGACTTTTCAGATATGTATGCTCAGACAATTTCCTATGGGCTATTTGCAGCAAGAGTCGGTCATGCTCAAAATCCGGGGGGTGAGACGTTTACCCGTCGCACAGCAGGAACTTATATTCCAGCAACCAACCCATTTTTGAAGCGGTTGTTTAATACCATTGTGGAAACTGATGCTGTTAGCCAGATTGATTGGGCGATCGATGATCTGGTGCAATTGCTGTCTCAGGTAGATATGGGCAGTATTTTAGAAAACTTTGGGCAGCGTACTCGTCAAGAAGATCCAGTTGTGCATTTTTACGAGACGTTTTTGGCGGCGTATAATGCAGCTTTGCGAAAGAGTAGAGGCGTTTATTACACACCGGAACCTGTGGTGTCTTTTATTGTGCGTTCTGTTGATGCCATTCTTAAAGATCGCTTTGATTTGCCGTTGGGTTTAGCTGATAACGCCAAAGATCCGGTGACGCAAAAGCCGAGAGTGCAAATTCTTGACCCTGCAACGGGGACTGGTACGTTTTTGTATGAAGTTGTAAAGCAAATTTATCGCAATCTAGAAGAAATTGGCATGGCGAATCAGTGGGATAGCTATGTGCAAGATAATTTGCTCAATCGGTTGTTTGGCTTTGAGTTGTTGATGGCTCCCTATGCGATCGCTCATCTTAAGCTAGGTCTACAATTAAAAGAACTGGGTTATCAATTTAAGGGCAAACAGCGATTAGGAATTTACCTTACGAATACGTTAGATGAAGCTTTAAAAAAATCAGAGATTTTGTTTGGTCAGTTTGTTGCACAAGAAGCAAATGAAGCCTCAACGGTGAAGCGAGATACACCTGTAATGGTAGTGTTAGGCAATCCGCCTTATTCTGGACATTCGGCAAATAAAAGTGAGTGGATTGCAGGCTTAGTTAAAGATTATTACTATGTGGATGGTCTACCATTAGGTGAAAGAAATTCCAAATGGTTGCAGGATGACTATGTGAAATTTATTCGCTTTGGTCAGTGGCGAATCGATCGCACAGGTTCTGGAATTCTGGCGTTTATTACTAATCATGGTTATCTGGATAATCCCACATTTCGGGGAATGCGCCAGAGTTTAGAGAAAACATTTGACGAGATTTATCTGATGGATTTGCATGGTAACAGCCGCAAAAAAGAAGTTGCCCCGGATGGTTCACCGGATAAAAACGTGTTTGATATTCAGCAAGGGGTGGCAGTGGCTATTATGGTCAAATATCCAAAGGAGAGAGCAAGATGAAACGAGTTCAGCAGTTTACGGCAATTATTGAGCGTGAAGGCGATGGCTATGTATCGTTGTGTCCTGAACTAGATATTGCCAGCCAGGGTAATTCTGTAGAAGAAGCAAAAAATAATTTGGTTGAAGCGCTACAACTATTTTTTGAATTGGCAGATCCTTCAGAAATACAGAATCGCTTACATACAGAAGTCTTTGTAACTCAGTTGGAGGTTGCAATTGGGTAAGCTGCGCGTTTTCTCAGGTCGAGAAGTGTGCCAAATTCTGGCATCCCATAACTTTATAGAGGTGCGGCAACGGGGTAGTCATATCATTATGCAACTAAAGACTGAAGAAACAACGATTACTGTACCTGTTCCTAATTATGCAGAACTAAAGATTGGAACATTGCAATCCATTATTCGACAATCAGGATTACCCCGTCATCTTTTTGAGGTTATTTAATGGCTAAGATTTATCATGCTGATCTGTGGGGTTCACGAGAGGATAAATATCGCTATCTTCAAGACCATGATGTAACCACGATTGAATGGACAGAAGTCTTTCCTCAATCACCGTTCTATCTTTTCACACCTCAAGACAAAGATTTGCGTACAGAATACGAGGTGGGCTGGAAAATTACAGAAATAATGCCAGTCAATTCAACAGGAGTCAAAACTCACCGAGATCATTTTGTATTTGATTTTGATTTATCAGAACTCCGCAAGCGAATAGATAAATTTAGAGACTTAAATATTTCAGATCAAGCAATTAGTGAAGCCTATGAGCTTCAAGATACGAGAGATTGGAACTTAAGCCAAAGGCGAAGATCGCTCAAGTCAAATTTTGATTGGGAAAGCCATTTTACACAATGTCTTTACCGTCCATTTGACTGGAGAGCTTATTACCATCATGAAGATGTAGTCGAACTTCCTAGAAATGAGGTTACATGTCACCTTCTCATAGGAGAAAACTTGAGCTTAATGTACAACTCGTCAAGTTAATGGTGAATTTAGACATACATTTTGTACTAAATATTCTGTAACAGACTGCACAGTTTCAGTAGCTACACGGGAACGGACTTATCTTTTTCCTCTCTACCTATATCCTGATAATCGGAATGAACAAGTTAGCTTATTTACAGAAAAAGCTATAAACTTAGTCCCAGGCTTTCTGAGTACAATTCGAGAAAAACTTGGCGATATTCCCACACCAGAAGCCATCTTTTACTATATTTACGCCATCTTCCATAGTCCCACCTATCGCCAACGCTACGCAGAGTTTCTCAAAATCGACTTTCCCCGTGTGCCATTGACCAGCAACGATCAACTATTTAAAGATTTGGGTGCAAAAGGTCAGGAATTAGTAGACCTACACCTGATGAAATCGAAAAAACTCAATAAACTGATTACTAAAATGGGTGGCGATGGTGACAATGCTGTTACTGAAGTTATCTACAAACCCACAGAACAGCGTGTTTATATCAACAAAGACCGCTACTTTGAAGGCATCACCCCTGATGTGTGGGAATTTAAGATCGGTGGTTATCAAGTATTAGACAAATGGCTAAAAGATCGTAAAAAAGCCAGACGCACTTTATCTTTTGATGATGTGTTGCACTATCAAAAAATAGTAGTTGCGCTTAAAGAAACCATGCAACTAATGGTAGAAATTGATCAATTGATTCCCAGCTTTCCGATTGAGTAGAACTTGATAACCCAACATTCATGGGTTATGGCTTCGTAGCGCACCATAAAATAGTTTAGCTTTGACCACCGAACACACAGCCATGTCTTCAGTAGGTGTAGAAAGCAAGCGATCGCGCACCGAGGTTGAACGACTATTCAAATACATCACACAAACATTCGTATCCAACAGGTAACGCATTCCTAGTCAAACGCTCCAGCAAGGTCATCATCAAGAGCTTCTGCGATCCCCTGGTCATCAAGAATAATCGGGTCATCTGCACAGATGCCATAGAGAGATTCTAATGATGCTTCAATAGTCGTTAACGATGGAACAGGCTGATAAATTACCATTACTTCTACATCCTGCTCTCTTATCCCGACGGGAATCTCAAGATGGAGAATGCCATCTTGTCCAATGTGCTGCCGTACCTTAATGCTCTCCATCGTTGCTGGCTCCGTGCTTACAACCTAGAACCCCAATACACCCAAAAACAGGGGCAATACATTGCCTTCATCTACTATTACACCAAACTCAACGGCTATCCACGCAGAGAGAAGCTCTCAACTAGATATACAATAGCGAATAGTGTAGTTATTGCGTGGCTCTTGCTGTGGCAACTATCACGATTGAAATTCCAGACGACCTCTCAGAACAACTGACCCAATTAGGCGATCGCTTGCCAGAATTATTGCGGCAGTGCGTTCAGCAGGGAGTCCTTCCCGCCCATGTCTATCGCTACATTCTGGACTTTCTAACAAGTCAGCCAACCCCAGAACAAATAGCCGCCTTTCGCCCCACACCTGAAATGCAAGAGCGGCTCAGTACGTTACTTACCAAAAATCAAAGCGGCAATATCACACCAACTGAGATTGCAGAACTCAACGAGTATGAGCGAATTGAACATCTCGCGATCATGCTAAAGCTTGGCAACTTGCCTTATCTCACGCGCCCCTCTAACTCGTGACATACATATCTGAATCCCTACGCCGTTTGGTTCAAGAGCGAGCCGGATATTGCTGTGAATACTGCCAAATTCCAGCAGATGTTAGCTTCTATGCCCATGAAGTAGATCATGTTATTGCCCTCAAGCATGGCGGTGAAACCATTGCTGAAAATTTAGCCTATGCCTGCTGGCGGTGTAACCGATACAAAGGAACTGATCTTGGCTCTTTTGATCCACAAACCAACGAATTTAGTTTTTTGTACAATCCCCGCACTCAACAATGGAGCGAACATTTCTCCTTAAGAGATGACGAAATCGTTGGCTTAACCCCACCAGGAAGAACAACTGTGCAACTTCTTGGATTCAATAGCGTTGAGCGTTGTGCAGAACGTAGACGAGCAGAGGAAAGTAAAAAAATTGAATGAACTAACCAGCAATGCTCTTGCTCTGTAACTTCCAATTCCTCAAATCTGTGCCGCACATCTACCAAGGCAGTACTTCTCCATTAGCGTGCCAAAAAGTGCCTGTATTCTCCAGCGTTAACTCATCAATCCGAGACAACAAACCCTTCACCGAATCTTCCGGCGTAATGCCACCAGCAGTAAAGTTCGTCATGCGGGTTTGAACTAACCCTGGATGCAGAATCGCCACTGCAATTTTACGCGGTTTGAGATCAATAGACAGGGATTTGCCTGCCATCGATAACGCCACTTTAGACATCCGGTAGCCATAGGAACTGCCAGAGGTATTATCTGCGATCGCTCCCATCCGACTCGTCATCAACACGATCTTGGAGCCTGCTTTGAGAAGTGGCAATAGCGCATGAGTTACTCGTAAAGCCCCCAAAGCATTCACCTCAAACTGTTCCCGAATGCTCTCAAAATCCAAGTCTTCCAGCGTCACGCGCTTGATAATTCCGGCATTGTTAATCAGAACATCAATCCTAGTGTCACCCAGGCGATCGCGTAAAGAAGCAACCGAAGCATCAGAGGTAATATCAATCCCTTCCTCAACATGCACCCCTAGCTGCTTCAATTCCTCAGAAGCAGTGCGACAAATGGCAATAACAACATTACCCCGCGCTTGTAGTTGACGACAGTATTCATAACCAATGCCCCGATTAGCGCCCGTAACCAGATAAATTGCCATGCGAACTCCAACGTCTTAATTAGAGGGACATCCCTAGACACTCATAGCCTATCGGAAACTGTCGCTTACCATCCTGCTCCAGAATGCTGCCGCGTGCTACGATCGTCCGATCAAAATCCCAGGTGAGGATCTGTTGAATTGACTGCTTTAGCGCTCATCCTCCGACTTTCAAGCAGGGAATGAGCTTAAGGTGTTTCAATTTTCCACATTTTTCGAGGATTGTCAGGTCGAGAATGACTTGTAGCCCAATATTTGGAAGTAGAATCCTTTTCGGGCAAGGAGTTCAGGATGGGTGCCTTCCTCGACGATCTCGCCCTCCTGCATCACAAAAATGCGATCGCAGTCTACGGCAGTTTCGAGTCGGTGCGTGACCAAGATCATGGTTCTCAGGCGGCGTAGACGCTGGAGGGCTTCTATCACCCACTGCTTTCAAATCAGCGAACTCGTGGGTTCGTCGAGGATGAGTATAAGAGAGTTAGTGACCAGCGCCCACGCGATCGCTAAATTCTGCCGCTGTCCGCCCGATAGGTTCTGACCGCCCAGTAGGGTATCGTACTGCTTCGGCAAGGTTTCGATGAACTCAGCCACCCAGGAACCGAGGCTGTTGTAACTGTTATGACGGCAACATTGGCGTATACATCTGCCGTCTTATGGGATTGTATCGGCTAGTAATAGAGTTTTTGTCCTGCCTGAACCACATACCTATCTATATGAAAAATCTCAACCAGTTGTCTTGGAAAAACGCGATCGCTCTAGCTGTTATGGCAATTGCCACTGGCGCGATCGCTACACTCCCATTAACAGCCCAATCCTCAACCCAACCCAACTCAACAACACCAACAACCTCTAACTCCCAAAGAGATTTTGAGCAAATCTACGGTTTACGCGGGCATCAAAACGATGTTACTTTTCTGACCTTTAATACCAATGGTCAAATCTTGGTCAGCCATAGCCCTGGTGAGGCAATCAAGCTGTGGAACCTCAAGACGGGTAAGCTGCTGCGTACCCTCAATGAAAAAGTATATGCCGCAGGTGTCGTTGCGATTACTCCTGATGCCCAAACCTTGGTGACTGTTGACAGTAAGGCACAAATTAATGATAAAACAATTAAGGTGTGGAACCTGAAAACTAATAAACTTCTCTACACCTTAAAAGGGCATTCACAACAGGTCAATCGCCTTGAAATTGCTGCGGATGGGCGAACTTTAGTAAGTGCCAGCGATGACAAGAAAGTGTTGGTGTGGAACCTCAAAACAGGCAAACTGCTACAGACTATCAATCCACAATCAACGCCGATTCGGTCAATTGCCCTCAGCCCAAACGGACAGATGCTTGCGACTGGTGGTGGAGATAATGTAGATCAAAATACCAGTAAGGACACCAGCATTAAGCTATGGGATATCAAGACGGGAAAACTGCTGGGTACTCTCGAAGGACATACTAGCCCAATTGGTTCTATTGCGATCGCTCCCGATGGGCAGACTCTTGTGAGTGTGGCAGATTCCATCAAGATATGGAACCTGAGAACAAAGCAGCTTCTCCACACGATACCCGAAGGTTTCGGTTCCATTTCAATTAGCGCTGATGGGCAGAAGCTGGTTGCTACTTCTTGGGATAATTCGGTCAAGTTGTGGAATTTGCGGACTGGAGGGCTACTTAAAACGCTGTTTAAGGCTTCCATTAACGACCAAACTCTTGGTCGCATATACGCAAGCAGCATTGCCTTTAGTCCAGATGGCAAAACTCTTGCGATTGGTTCTGGGGGTGGTTTGTCAGGTTTTGGAATCAGTGTTTTGCGCGGGTCTTTTTGAAGTACCAGCCACCTTTTGGGAAGTTACCGTCATCTAGAGCAATATTATCAAAAGGGCGTTTTTGCTTGGAGATGGAGAGTTTCTCCAGATTGCGGATGCACAAAGCGAAGTTCTCTGGCGTGCAGATGTAACCGACTGGCAGTTGCACGACATCCATAAAGGCGATCGCCCAATATAATTACCCCAAGTCCTCGCGGTGAGGCAGCGTGAACTCGTAGCTGATGGGTGCGTCCGGTTAGGGGGATAAACTCTATGCGAGTCCAGTCTCCTTCCCTGGCGATAACTTGGAAGCGAGTCAAGCTAGCTTTACCCCGTTCATCGACTTTCTGATAGGGGCGATTTTCCGGATCTCCCCATAAAGGGAGTGCGATCGCACCTTGCTCAATTGTCACAGAACCGGAAAGTAGGGCTTCATAAACCTTGTGAACTTGGCGCTGCTGAAACTGCTGACTCAGTTGGCGATGGGTTTGGCGATCGCGTGCCAGCAAGAGAATACCAGATGTTTCTCGATCCAGGCGATGCACAGATGCGATCGCCATGCCATCTGGCAACAGATGACGCAAGCGACTGAGGACACTATCAAAGCTGTCGCGATAACGACCAGGTACTGATAGTAACCCTGCGGGTTTGTTCACCGCAATCAGCCATTCATCTTCATAAAGAATGGGTAGCGATCGCGTCAGCGTTGCGTAGATCGCCGACATCCTAAAGGGTGCGGCTATACAGACTAAGCCTGCCTCCGCAGGCTGGGATATTTGCCAGCCCACGCAGGCGGGCTTCGTTTGTATAGCCCCAGGCTTATAGCCTGTGGGCATCTGAGGCAAGCCCGACAGCAGAAACCCCATCAATGGCTGACAGCGTTCCGCACAGGCTCCATAAAATTCTCCCTGAATTTTGTCCCCAGAGGACGACCCCCACCAAAACTCTGCCATTGCCAGTGGTTTAAGTCCATGTGTTGCCGCATAGTGCAGCAGCTTGGGGGCACAACAGTCTCCGGTTCCAGTGGGCATAGAGCCTCCTGGCATCAATTGCTGCAATGATAGAGACTGCCCGAAAAAATTAGTTAGGCTGTATGCCGCGTGCATCTGAGTCTGCAATTGGCGGGATAGTTCTTTACGCTGTTGTTTTAATTCCCAAATTCGCGATTGGGTTGCTTCAATCAGTTGCTTAATTGGCTGCAACACTTCATTCTGCTGACGTTTGAGTATTCGTCGCTCAATTCCATGCCGACGACTTTCTTCGTCAAGTTCTTCGAGGGCAATTGTTAGCGCTTCTCCAGTCAGTGTTTCGCAGAGTATCTGACGTTTTCGGTGTCGTTGCTGCTTGCAATCTCGATGGCGATCGCTCATTTCTTGCAACTGCTGTTCAAACTTGCGAGAGTGCGTTTCGTACTGCTGCCGTTCTTTTAGTTGCTTTAGGGTAATCAGTTCCTGCTTAATCGCCTCCAGTTTGGCTAAGGTGCGGGCTTCTTCTAGGGCAACTTCGTCTCGTCCCGGAATTGGCGGCACCCAGAGAGCGATCGCGCTATTACCATTCAGAAGACCGGAGAAAGCTTTGAGTACCCGTTGTTCGCCATTCGGTAGTTCAACTAACAATATCCCATACATCTTGCCTTCATCGGAATAACGGTGATTGTTGGCAAGGTGTTGCATTAAATCATAAGCGATCGCTTCTGCTTGCTGAGTGCGGGGTAGTCTCAGTAATTCCCCACTTTGAGGACAACGCCCTTCATAGTAATAGTTTTGAATACCTTTAGCAACCTTTATAGATAGTCTCTTGCGGGTATCCATTATTTTCCTCTGCACTTGTGATTACTCCAGCAATACCTACAACAAAAAAAACCACAATCAGAATCTGCCATGCGATCGAGAGCTTTTGCAGTTCGATGTGTACCACTCTGTCATATTGCCACCGCAGCACTAGCAGTCTTACTGATGAATTTACAGTCACTCACCAGAGCTGATTGAGACATTGACTTATCTGATGTAGCTCTAGAGACTAGATTATACAATCGGAAGAGCGATCGCAAACTCTGTACCTCTTCCCAATTCAGAATTTACTTCGATAGTTCCTTCGTGCTTTTCAACAATAATTTGATGAGCGATCGTCAGTCCTAGACCCGTTCCTTTTCCCACGGGTTTAGTCGTGAATAGATGATCGAAGATACGTTGCTTGACATCTTTCGTCATCCCCATCCCATTATCTACAATCCGGATTGCAATCTGCTGTTCATCTTTCATTTCGGTTTGAACTATAATTTGGTTGGGATTTGCTTTAATCGCTTCATAGCTGTGCCCCAGGTTCCCTTCTTCCAAAGCATCGATTGCATTTGCCAAAATATTCATAAATACCTGATTGAGTTGCCCTAAATAACACTCAACTTTAGGAATTTGACCATAATTTTTAATTACCTGAATTGCCGGACGATGTTCTTGAGCCTTCAAACGATGTTGCAAAATCATCAGGGTACTCTCAAGTCCCTCATGGATGTTAACTGATACCTTGAAATCTACATCAGCACGCGAGAATGTTCTGAGTGATGTACTAATGTTGCGAATTCGATCGATTCCTGTCTGCATAGATAAGAACATTTTGGGTAAATCGTCTAGAAGATATTCAATATCAATCTCTTCAGCTTTTTGTTCAATTTCTATGCCAGGATTAGGGAACTTGGTTTGATAAAGACGTATATAATCGACCGCATCTTTAACAGCAAGAGTAGCTTGCTCTAGATTGCCAGTAATACAACCAACTGGATTATTAATTTCATGAGCGATACCAGCAACCAACTGACCAATTGTAGACAGTTTTTCATTTTGAATTAACTGCAATTGCGTTTTCTTTAATTCTTGCAGGGTGCAGGTTAATTCAGATGTGCGTTTTTGAACAACTTGCTCAAGTTCTTGTTTTTGTTGTTCGAGTTCCAAGCTCAAACGCCGAATTTTTAAGTGGGTTTGAATCCGGGCAAGTGCTTCTTCTTGGCGAAACGGTTTTGTAATATAGTCTACTGCCCCTAAATGTAACCCCTTCACTTTGTCTGTGGTATCAGTCAGCGCCGTCATGAAAATCACTGGAATGTTTTTTGTAGACGGATCTGTCTGCAATTTACGGCAGGTTTCAAATCCATCAATTCCTGGCATCTGAACATCTAGTAAAATCAAGTCTGGCGGATAATTCTTGGCTTGCTCAATTCCACTAAGACCATCCATTTCCACCAAAACTTCATAGCCAGACGAACCCAAAGCATTATGCAATAATTCTAGATTGGTTGGATTATCATCAATTACTAAAATAATTTCGTTACCGGCATTGCCTGACATTGTTTAATTGCTCCTGCGGTCGAATTCTGGTGTATTTATAGATGGGCAAATTACTCCGCCTTTTCCTGAAGAAATTGGCGAATTTTCTGAATATTAAATTCTTTCACTAACGAACTTAATTTGTTGACAAACGGCTGATAGTTTTCATCTAGTTGGGCAAGTCGTTCCAGTTCTTTTTGGATGCCTTTGATTTGTCCTCGCTTGGCATATTCCAGTAGGTCTGACAGTTCAGATAGGGGTGGCACAGCGAGTTCGGTTGAGGTTGCGATCGCGCTTTCAATCGGTTTTGCCTCAGCATAGATCCAGTCCAGTTGCAGATGTTTTGCCAAGAGGCGATATAACTCCTCGACTTGCACGGGTTTAGCCAGAAAATCGTTGCCGCCTGCTGCAAGGCTTTTCTGGCGATCGGCATCATACACGCTTGCCGATGACACAACGATTGGCACATCCTTCAACGTTTCTGACTGGCGCACCAGCGCGAGAAAATCCCAACCATTCATGATAGGCATGAGCAGGTCAGTAATAATCAAATCCGGTTGAACCCGATCCGCCTTCTCCAACCCTTCCTGTCCATTGCTGGCTTCAATGACAGTGAATCCCAACGGTTGTAGCAAGTTAACAATCACCGAGCGATTTTCCCATCGATCGTCCACAATCAAAATGCTTCGGCGATCGCCTGTATAACCAGCAATCCGTCCAGTGGTAACTGTGTTAGTTACTATCCAGTTCGTCGCTAAAGAACACTCGATCTCAAACTCAAACGTACTACCAACTTTCGGTAAGCTCTTAACGTGGATGTCCCCTCCCATTATCTCGACAATTTTTTTGGTGATCGCAAGTCCCAATCCAGTCCCCTCCGCTTGTCGCTTGGTATCACCAACCTGCTCGAAGGGGAGGAAAATTTGCTCTAGTTGTTGTGGTAACATCCCAATGCCAGTGTCTTCAACAGCAAAGCGAAGCTGAGTGAACGATGGTTGCTGCGAATTTTCAGTCACCTCCACTCGTAATGTCACGCTACCGGAGTCGGTGAATTTGATAGCATTGCCCAAGAGGTTCAGCAGCACTTGTCGCAAGCGTTTCTCGTCGGTGGCGATCGCAGTCGGCAAATTAGCGGGTGGCTGATAAATGAACTGAATGCCTTTTTGCTCGGCGCGGATGCGGCAAATCTCCTCGACTCCTTGCAGGAAGGCAGGTAGATGTAAATCGCTCAGATGCAGTTCCATCTTACGTGCTTCGATTTTGGAAAGATCGAGTACGTCTTCGATCAGCGTTAGCAAATGAGAGCCGCAATTATAGATGATGTCGATGCCGTGTTGTTGCTGTTCGGTAAGATTGGGGGCAGCAGAAAGAACTTGAGCATACCCCAGGACACCGTTGAGAGGGGTGCGTAATTCGTGGCTCATGTTGGCAAGAAATTCACTTTTAGCTTGGTTGGCAACTTCGGCAGAATTTTTCGCCTCATTGAGTTCAGTCGTCCGTTCTTCAACTCGTTGCTCCAATTCATCATTCGCTTGCCGGAGTTTTCTTTCTGCCTTGCGGTTTTCATTCGTCACCGCAGAGATGACAAATGTGGTGATCGCAATGACACAAATAAACGATTGCAGCAGGATAAGCGATTCGTTGGGCGAAGCTTGTTTGGCGAACGAGCCGAAGCCGCGAACGGTTCCAAAAACTGCGATCGCTGACACAATTAGCACGAGTAGCGTTGATACCCGCGCTTCAAACCGAAATGCCGACCAAATCAGTGGGGGAATTACCATGTATTCGATTGGGTATCCTCCCGAAAAAGCTATCTGATCGAGCGCTATTACCCAGACCAATACAAATACAAACTCTATAATTTGTTGCTTGTCGAATTTTTTTTGAAGTTCAGATTTTTGCAACCATGCCAGTAATAGGGGTGTAACGACCAAAATGCCCGTGCTGTCTGATGCCAACCAGGTTCGACACACTTCTGCAAATGCTGCCCAGGGCGCAATCCCACTTGTGCAAAGCGTGACAGCAGCTAGGAGGGAACTGATCAGGGGGGTGGGTATGGTCAGGATGATAAATTTAAAAACATCTTGCGATCGCTCTAAAAAATTGTGGCGTTTGATGAAGCGATTAATTAAAAAAGTTCCGGTGAATGGGGTGATCAGGTTGACAGCGGGAATAATAAGACTGATTAAAAGATTGTTCGGGAAAAAAAGAATATGGCTAACAATGAAATCACTCACAAATAAGATCGGCCAGACGCGATAGCCCAGTAGCAGCATCGCTGCCAAAAAGACACCGAGTGAAGGCCAAAATACGGAGGCACCATTGACAAATGTCGTGGATAATCCGACATATCCCAAATAGAGGTGAACAATCGGAATTACCAGCGCTGCTATCAAATAAGTGCGATCGAGTTTAACTGGGAACTTCTGCTTTATCGCCATCGGCTGCATTTCATGTCTCCGCGCACATACCATAAGAGCAGCAAATCTCCAGAAAGGCTGCTACCCTTATAGTTCCCAAATTGAATTTGAAGTTAACAGCGGGTGAGATCGAGTTGGGCTAAGCCAGAAATTTCGATTGGGGCTAAGGCAAATATACCTGGCGATGTTCGTAATCGCGGCTACACAAACTCTCGTCCGGATGGTGCGCGGACTATTGAAACCCGCTGGCGTCGGGTTTAGTCTGCGTAGATACGAATTTTATTCGCCCTTTTATATAAGCATTGGAATACTCCCGATGAGTCCTACCCTCTGAACCGATAAGTTAACTGCGCGAATGTTGGACGCGATCGCTTATCTAACGGTTACACTCAAGATCAAAGCGCTCATCCCCCAGACTTGAAAAAACTGGCGAAATAACACTTCACGCGCTGATTGTTCCGCCGCTCTTGGGAAATGATGTTGTAGGCGATCGCAATGATACGATCAAGGCGACTGTCTACGGCACGCTACGCGAACTGACTCTTTCTGTGCAACGCGCGAACTGACAGGTCGGCGCAACGCTATCGCACTATACTAGGATATGCATCGAACCTTCATCCCCGGCATTGCTCCACCTCCAGTACAATCTGAACCTGCGTGGTGGTTCGCCTTTGTCGGTAATCAGCTGTTGGTTCGACTGGAAGGGAGTCTCACCACAATTCCCAACCTGATCAGTCTGGCAGAGATTGGCTTAATACCCGTGCGAACTGACAAGTCAGCGCAACGCGCGATCGCAATTTCTCGGCACCCTAGACGATAAACCTTTTCTGCATAGGCGATCGCCTCATCCGATAGCTCAATCACAAGTGCATCAACATCTTTGCTGTATTTAACTGCTTTCATAACGACTCCTCCTGCCTGGATAAAGTGTAATTACTAAAATGAATGCCTCGTATTCAAGGGTAGACAACCCGTAACACCAGATTCTCATTCAACTGTTTTTGTGCTATGACTTTTTCTCCTTCTCCGGGTTCTCGTCTATCAGGAAACCGAATGGTTTGAACTATAAACTCCTGAGCAATAGCAATTCCCCGTTCACTTAAGAGGTCAATTTTTAACAGGGCGTGGTCACTGAAACGGATTTTCTTTGACATGGTTATAACCCGATAACTCAACACCTAATGCGGCAATTTGTTGGTTCATCCAGGCAGTTGCAGTGGCTTCATTTGTCTTAATTACCCGTTCCACTCCTGTCTTCGTAATCTTTAGCTATTGCTTACTTCCGCTGACTCAAACTCAACCTTGTCATATATATCTGCCAGCGATATTTGAAATGGAATAGAGTTTAGAGATACCGTTTCATTGGTATCGTCATACTCGGAAAATGTCCAGCGTTTTTGCTCGGTTTTGAAGTATTGCTCAATGTGCATGGTGTACTGGTCAATTAATAGATACTCCTGAAAACTTGGAATAGTTCTATAAGCAGCAAATTTTGCATCTTTGTCATAGCTTCTGGTGGACGCAGACAACACTTCAGCTATCATTAGCGGATTGGTAATGGTGTCTCCTCGTCCTTCTTGCAATTGCAACTCACCTTGAACTATCATCACATCAGGATAAGTATAGATGCGTTTTCTAGGAATCCAGAGTCGTTGATCGGTGATAAATACTCGATAAGGTTGACGTTTGAGCGCAAAATTCAACGCCGCGTAAAAGTTGCCAGTAATTTGATTATGATTCGGGGTTCCACCAGTCATTAGGAAAATTTCACCGTTGATATATTCATGCCGTTCTTCTGAGTTAACCTCAAACTCAAGGTACTCTTCAGGTGTGTAAACTTTTTTATCTTCAGCTTGCATAATCATTTAATTTCAACTCCCAATGCTTCAAGTTGTTGGTTCATCCATGTAGTTGCAGTGGCTTCATCGGTTTCAATTGCCTGTTCCACTCCTGTTTTAGCAATTTCTCGCAACAAAGCGATCGCTCTCACTGTTTATCCTTTACATCCAGAGCGTGCGATAGCGAAGCGCTGACTTGTCAGTTCGCTCCCACCGTTCATTACAAATAGGTAGGTGAACACGCCTCCGTTGTTTCCTTACCCCTGATAAACTATGGAACAGCTTACTCAGATGGACTTTGAATGATTCTCATCATCCGCGATCGCGCTACCAAGGCGCAAATTGATGAAATGCTGGAGGCGCATGGTTTCTACATTAAACTAGCAGTAGATATCGAGCATGGAATTCTTGCTGGTGGTGGGGAGCTTCATGCGGATTGCGAAGCGGTGTTGCTGGAAGATGGGAGTACGCAGGAAAATATATGGGGAGCGAGTTGGAACCCATTGACGCAGGAAGTGTTTTATGAATCCCTGATTAATATCCGCCCCCGTCAAAATAATCGCTCAATGGAGATTCTTGACCCAGCATAAGATGAGCAAGTTGCCCAAATAACTCAGGAATTATTAGGAGGCGTATGAAAGATTGGACGGCGAAGCGAGAGCGTTATTTGCGTGAATCTGTACCTACGCGCTTGGGGGAACTCGCTGCAAATTTAGCTCGAATTCGGTCATTTTCTAATAACGACCTGAATCACGATGCAGTTGCCCATTTAATAGAGGAAAGCAAGTTCTTCATCGAGTGGACAGCAATCGATGCTGGAATAGATATTGCAGCAGAGTTAGTTGAGTTACAAGTGCAATTAGCTCGTTGGCAATTAGGTTGGGCAAACATTTGGGCAGATGATGCACAACGAATGAAAGTTGCCCAACAAGCTAAAATTTGGTCAGACCGCGTGTTAGAGATGTCAGGATTGCTGTCTGAGGCAGTTACATCAGCGACTCAAAGCTGAAATTTCATGGAATGACTTATTAAAACTATAGCTGTCGCCAGGTGCATTAGGACATAGACTATGAGGGATGTCGTTGTCGTCTATTTTCAAACTTTTATGGCTAAACCCTACAGCTATGACCTGCGGCAAAAGGTGATTGAAGCGATCGAGCTG
>NZ_JBHZGO010000018.1:0-42366 GCF_042747725.1 Coleofasciculus sp. H7-2 | reverse complement strand
TCACTCGCAAGACGATTTGTTTTTCCAAGTCCATTTGGCTACATGATGTGGTGATTGGACTGTTCATCAATCGCTATGAGTTTGGCTTGTTAATTTAACTATCGAGCCACACGTCTAGAACATTACCTCACCAAAGTTGCTAATTAGTCGTTGCGTAACAGGGTTCCGATTACCGATTACTCATGAGTATTTGACTCTACTCAGGGGATTTTTGGTTCCAATTTTCTCTCCGCAACCGGGGATTGACAAACTCGCTTAATCCTTCTCCCACTAAAGACAACCCTACCACCATCAGCGTCATCGCTAAGCCAGGGAAAAGCGCTGTCCACCAAATTCCAGTAGGCAGAGCATCCAGCGCCTGACGGAGATCGTAGCCCCATTCTGGAACCTGATCGGCAAGCCCTAATCCTAGAAATCCCAAACTGCCCAAAATCAAAATCGCATCGGCAGCATTCAGGGTGAATAATACAGGCACGCTCTGAATCACGTTGAGAAACAGGTAGCGAGAGAGAACCCTCCAAGTATCCGCCCCCATTGCTTGAGCGGCTTCAATAAACAGTTCTGTTTTAACACTAACTGTATGGTTGCGAACGACTCGATAATATTGGGGAATGTAAGATATGCTGAGCGCGATCGCGGCATTTAACACCCCTCGTCCCACCACAAACGCCAGCGTCACCGACAGCAGCAGCCCCGGCAACGTATAAATTGTATCCATCAAAAATAGCAGCACCCGATCCAACCTGCCGCCCAAATAACCGCTGACTAAACCCAACGGCACCCCGATGACAAGGCTCAAGACGGTTGCCAAGATAACCACTTGCAGCGCCGCTTGACTCCCAAACAGCGTGCGCGAGAAAACATCGTACCCTTGGCGACTGGTACCAAACCAATGACGCCACGAGGGCGGCTCGTGAATGGGGTTAGCCAGGGATTCCAAAGGATTTTGCAGCCATCCCCAAGCCTGAAATGCGGGAGTGAGGAAGGCTATCAGCACGAACATCAAGGTGATAACAATTCCCACCCGCATCATCTGCATGGAGAGACTGGGACGCCCAGATAAACGCAAAAAAGGAAGTTTGGTAAGGGTCATGGTTTCTTGTTCAACTTGGCATATCAACGCCCGCAGGCTCTCATCCTGGGGCTACACAGACGAAGCCTGCCAACGCACAGGCTCCCAAACAAGAAGTTATACCAATTTGCCCTACAATCCTAACTATTTACTCCCCCAACAGAGCATAAAAACAGAAGGTTACGCAACGCTGCACCTTTTAGAAAGCCCCCCTTAAAAAGGGGGGTTGGGGGGATCAAATTGTGATATTGCTCTGTTCGTTAGATCCAGTAGAGATACCAGCAAAAGCAGAGATACCAGCAGGGATCAAATCGTGAATTGCTCTGTTCGTTAGATCCCCCTAACCCCCTTAAAAAGGGGGAACCGGAAATTTAAAGTTGCACATCCCCTAAGGTAGGAATTTGTTGTCTGACACTCGAAAAACGTTCAGGACTTACGCAAAGCTTATACATATAGCGTTTTGTAGGGGCAATCCCTCTGTGGTTGCCCTCAGATGTGGTGATGTGCGGCGAGTCCTGACGTTATTAGTCCGCGAAGGCGATCTTTGTTTGTGTAGCCCCAGGATGAGAGCCTGCGGGCATTACAGATATTGCTCAATCATTTGGCGGAACTGGCTCTTTTGCTTCACGCCCTTCATCTCACCCACTAATTCCTTATTTTTGAAGAACTGCACCGTAGGCGTTCCGGTAACACCAGCATTCTCGGCAATGTCTCTATCTTCCGCGATGTCAATTTCTACAAAGTGAATTTTGCCATCGAACTCATCCACCACCTTATTTAAGATCGGCTTCAGCGTATGGCAAGGACCGCAATTGGGCGAGACATATTTGACCATCAGCAGGCGATCGCTATTATGGAATAGCTTCCGCAGCGCATAGCTACCCTCATGTCTCGTCGCCTGAGGGTTAAACGCCTCCTCTGGATTCAGTTCAGCTACTTTATCACCAGGCTCATCTGCTGGCGTATCTGGCTCTTCAGACGTATGTATCTGCTGACGATACTCGTGGAGTAAACCATTAACAGATAGCCATCGTTCAGCCAACATTGCCGCCATACAGCCAGTACCCGCCGCAGTAATCGCCTGACGATATTCACGATCCTGGACATCACCCGCAGCAAAGACGCCCTCTACACTCGTCTCCACGGAACCAGGCTTCGT
The DNA here is from genome assembly GCF_042747725.1 of Coleofasciculus sp. H7-2. NCBI lineage: Bacteria > Bacillati > Cyanobacteriota > Cyanophyceae > Coleofasciculales > Coleofasciculaceae > Coleofasciculus > Coleofasciculus sp. H7-2. Next base: position 40,135 of record NZ_JBHZGO010000018.1, on the reverse strand, counting down.
CACAACGTAACCAACCTCATCCAATTCCATCTGCCCCTTAAATAGGGATGTGTTGGGCTTATGTCCAACCGCGTAGAACAATCCTTTAACAGGGAGAACACTCTCTTCCCCAGTCTGAGTATGTTTCAGCTTAATCCCTGTCATCCGACCCTCTTCACCGACAACATCCACTGGCTGAGAGTTCCAGTGAACGGTAATTCTGGGGTTATTCAGCACCCGATCCTGCATCGCTTTACTTGCGCGCATCTTGTCGCCACGAACCAACATATGAACGCGATCGCCATACTTAGTCAGGTAAACTGATTCCTCAGCAGCAGAATCACCACCCCCAACCACAGCCAGTTCCGCACCGTGAAAGATAGGCGTGGCACCATCACAGATAGCACAAGCCGAGATCCCTCGACTCCAAAATTCATGCTCGCTAGGCAGTCCTAACCTTTTCGCCGTCGCCCCAGTAGCAATTACAATACTATGAGTTCTAACTTCCCGTTCCTCAGAATGCACAGAAAAAGGACGCTGACTCAAATCCACCGATATTACATCCTCGGTAACTAACTCAGCCCCCCATCTCTCAGCCTGCGCCTTCATCCTGTCCATCAATTCCGGCCCCGTAATCCCCTCTGGAAACCCCGGAAAGTTCTCCACTTCTGTCGTGGTCATCAGCTGCCCACCAGGTAGCCCTCCAGCTTCAAAGCCTTCAAACACAAATGGTTTCAGGTTCGCCCGTGCCGCATAGATAGCAGCGGTATATCCAGCAGGGCCAGAACCGATAATCACCAAGTTTTCTACGATTGGGTTGGTCATGGCTTTATATACAAACTCATAACGACTACGTTTAGTATAGTATAGCTGCTGGTGAGGGAGGCGATGAGCGCCAGAAACTTTTGCTCGCTAGTATAGTTTTGCCCTAAAAATGGGAACCCTTGAAGGGGAGTGCTGGCATTAACTAAATTTTGCCCCACTTCCCAGATGTGCAAAACTCCAGTATCAGGAAGTATTCCCTATGAACGACCAATCATCTGAATTACTTGAAAAAATTCGCCAGCAATTTGATACTTCTCCTTATCCTAGAAACCCACTAGATGAATCTCCAAAAGATAACGCCAGTGTACTTCATATTCACAACTTGGCAACATCTTACTACAAGAGAAACCAAAGATTTATAGAGACTAAAGGAAAAATAATTTTAGATGCCGGATGTGGCAGTGGCTACAAATCTTTAATTTTGGCAGAAGCCAATCCTGGCGCAAAAATTGTAGGGATTGATTTATCAGAAGAGTCTGTAAAACTATCCCGTCAACGCTTGCAACACCACGGATTTGAGAATGCAGAATTCTATACTCTCTTGATTGAGGATTTACCAACTTTAGGTATAGAGTTTGACTACATTAACAATGATGAAGTCCTTTATCTCCTACCCGATCCAGTTGCAGGATTGCAGGCAATGAAGGCAGTTTTGAAACCAGATGGAATCATCCGTACCAATCTCCATAGTTCACTACAGCGGAGCATTTTTTTCCGGTCTCAAGAAGTCTTTCAAATGATGGGTTTTATGGATGAAAACCCCCAAGATATGGAGATCGGGTTTGTTCGAGAAACTATGGGGGCTTTGAAAGATCAAGTTCTTCTCAAGTCGCAGACCTGGCATCCTAAGTATGAAACAGAAGACGAACTGATTCTAGCAAATCACTTACTTCTGGGTGATAAAGGCTCTACTATTCCTGAAATGTTCTCGGCTTTGAAAGCTACGGATTTAGAGTTCATCAGTATGGTGCAGTGGCGACAGTGGGACTTAATGAGTTTGTTTAAAAATCCAGACGATTTGCCTGCATTTTTGGCACTAGCTCTCCCGGAAACTTCTGTGGAAGAGCAACTGCATCTGTTTGAACTTTTACATCCTGTCCATCGTCTGCTTGACCTCTGGTGCGGTCATTTAAACCAAGCCAAGCCTTTTGTACCAATTTCTGAGTGGAGAACTGCTGACTGGCAAGAAGCGCGGGTGTATCTGCATCCTCAACTGAGAACCCCGAAATTTAGAGAAGACCTTGTAGCCTGTATTTCAGAGCTAAGAATGTTTGAAATCAGTCGGCATCTCCCCATTCATGAGGGGTTTGTCAATATAGATAGCTCAAGTGCAGTGTGCCTGCTACCTTTGTTGGACGAGTCTCAGTCGATGATGTCTCTGGTGGAGCGCTGGAAGCAAGTCAGACCTGTTCATCCTGTAACCTTAGAGCCTACAGATGAGGGAGAGGCTTTTGAGATAGTCCAACAGCTACTGACTCGGCTGGAGAGCCTTGGGTACGTGCTGCTGGAGTGCTGTGCCTAAAAGTGCTGGGATGTATCCCTAAAATTTTTTTTGCGGAGGGTGATATGAAAATAAGCGGAAGTGGGTAAGTTAAATCCAACAGATAGAAGTTAAGCATCCCGCACCTTAAGGAGAAACCCCTCATGAAGACTGAACTAAAAGCTAAGTTCCTGCAACACCTGAACCAAAAAAGACAGGACGAAGGTTTCACCCTGATTGAACTACTCGTTGTTATCATCATCATTGGTATTCTGGCTGCGATCGCCCTACCTTCCTTCCTAAACCAAGCTAACAAAGCTAAGCAGTCGGAAGCCAAGCAGTATATTGGTTCGATGAATCGGTCTCAGCAAGCCTACTACCTGGAGAAAAATGCTTTTGTTGGTGAACAGGCAACAGAATTTGCTAACTTAGGTCTTGGCATCGCCACTCAGACGACAAATTATATATACCGAATTAAAGGTGGTGGTGTTGGAACTAAAGCTGTTACGAACCAAGCAGCCCAGGTAGTGGGAGCTGGTGCTCCGATCAAAGCGTATGTAGGTGGCGTAGTTGTAGGAACCACGCAAGGTACAGGTGAGGCAACCACGCTTGCAATATTGTGCGAAGGCAAAAAGGCTGCTATCCAAGGTGGTCCTACTGCTGCTCCTGCTGATGTAGTCGCTGCTGTAGCTGCTGGCGTTCAACCAATCTGCCCCGGTGCTGGTTATGACAACTTAGGTAAATTCTAGGTTAAATAGAAAAGAAATTCTTGTCGTAGCGGTTTTAATAGAGCCAAGTTAAACATTTGGCTAAAGTGGGTAGAGCATTCTACCCACTTTGTTTTTTAAGCTACCTACGCCTGAAAGAATGGGTTTTAGCCCTAAAATAACACCAAAAATCATTTCCTATGACTACTGAAGGCTCTTTTCTTAATCAGGCTAACTGGCAGCAGCAAGCCTGTCAGTATTTAATTCAAGGAAAATATACTAAAGCTGCAAGCTTATACGAAGATGCAATTGAAATAGAACCTGATATCAAGTCGCATTACTGGTATTTAGGTATGCTGTTGCTGTTGCAGGGGCAGGAAGCAGAAGCTCAAATGACCTGGCTGCTAGCAATGGCAGAAGGTGAGCCGGAACAAGTCGAGCTGTGGACAGGGGAACTAATACAAGTTCTGCAATCAGAAGCTGAGCGACGGGAAGCTTTTGCAGACTACCCTGCTGCTTGGGCAATCCGGCAGCATATACAAGAAATAAGTCCCGGTGATGTAAATAATCTGTTGCAGATTATTCAACTTTCTATTGAAATTGAGAGGTTTACTGGAGAAGACTTAACTTCCCTAAGAGTCATTGATGTACTCAAGTCAGGTCAAGAAGTAGAAGTTAACCCGGATTTATTGCTACAAGTATTGCAAAATTCCTTAGATTACGCGCCGCTGGAACCATCATTACTGGAATTTGCGGAAGCAAGTCTTCTTTATATTCATGAGTCTCATGCTTTTATCAATATAATACTGCCTGCATCTATCAAAATTGCTTACTCTACAAAGCAACCTGCACTGGCAGCACGCTTTGCAGAATTATGTTTACGTTTAGATGGAGAAAATCAAGAGGTTTTAAGGCATCTGACCGCTTTTTATAATAAGGCTGGTAAATATGATGAGTGTATAAAAACTGCTAAACTTTGTTACTCTTTAATGCAAACGTTGCCCGATAAAATTTTTGCCATCCAGCTGATTTTGCAAGGGTTGATGGGTGCAGGCGGATATTGGAAAGAAGCCATTTCTGTATTCCAGCAGCAGGAATCCTTGCTTTTGGAACTGATAAAAGAACAACCCATTCAGCTCGATCAAATCACCACCCTTCGTCTGTCTACACCCACTTTTTTTCTGCCCTATTACAGAGATGCTCTAAAAAATAATCGCTGGATTCAAAATCAAGTTTCTCAGATTTTTCAGTCTAACGTTCAACATTATGCAAAAGAGCAAGCCGAGCAATTTGGTCAACAACGCTTACGTAACTGGGGGGGGTGTACGACTAACAAACCTCTTAAGATTGGCTACTTATCTCATTGCTTAGGAAGGCACTCAGTTGGTTGGCTGGCACGATGGCTCTTTGAGCATCACGACCGCGATCGCTTTGAAATTAATGCTTATTTTGTTAACTATAGACAGATAAACGACTTTTTACAAGAATGGTACGTCGAACAGGTTTCCCATGCTCACAAATTAGGGATGGATGGTCTAGAGATTGCTGAGCAAATTTATCAAGATGAAATAGATATCCTAGTGGATCTTGATAGCATTACCTTAGATATCAGCTGTGAAGTCATGGCACTAAAGCCTGCACCAGTTCAAGTCACTTGGCTGGGCTGGGATGCTTCAGGTTTACCAGCTATTGATTACTTTATTGCTGATCCCTACGTTTTACCAGACTCGGCTCAGGATTACTACACTGAAAAAATCTGGCGGCTGCCACAGACATATATAGCAGTAGATGGTTTTGAGGTGGGTGTGCCGACTCTGCGCCGCGAAGAGCTAGATATTCCCAGCGATGCGGTGGTGTATCTCACGGCCCAAGGTGGATATAAGCGTCATCGTGATACAGCCCGACTGCAAATGAAGATTATCAAAGAGGTGCCAAACAGCTACTTCTTGATTAAAGGCTTGGCTGACCAAGAGTCAATTAAAAACTTCTTTAACCAGATTGCAGAAGAAGAGGGGGTGGATAGCGATCGCCTGCGATTTTTACCAGAAGTGGCATTAGAATCTGTTCACCGAGCTAATCTGGGGATTGCTGATGTGGTTCTAGATACTTATCCATACAATGGAGCCACCACGACTCTAGAAACTCTGTGGATGGGTATTCCTTTGGTAACGCGAGTTGGGCAGCAATTCGCGGCTCGTAACAGCTATACCATGATGATGAATGTGGGTGTGACAGAAGGGATTGCTTGGACTGATGAAGAGTATGTCGAGTGGGGTGTTCGCTTGGGTAAAGACCCCGCTTTGCGGCAACAAATCGCCTGGAAACTGCGGCAATCAAGGCAGACATCCCCCCTGTGGAATGCCAAACAGTTTACCCGCGAAATGGAGAAGGCATATGAGCAGATGTGGCAAATATATGTTGAAGCTGGTCGATAGTCTGAAGACAACAAAGCACAAAGCTTTCTACTGGAGGCTCCATTCGCCCATTTCGAGCTGAACCACTCGCTTCTCGCTGAAGCTATCGAGATTGCAGGTGGGAATGTTTTCTGCTTTCACTACTGCGATCGCCTGTTGATTTTCGTTTTGCATAACAATTCGAGCATAAATGCGAGGCAACAGAGCTTTCCAGTGTATTTCCTCTAATTTTCTAGTTAGAGAAATTTCCGGTCCCTCAGTCACATCTAAATCTTCTTGCATAATAAGATTCATCGCCACACTGGATAAAACCAGATTGGCATCCTCCTCAGAAATATTCGCAGTTTCTACAAGTAACGCCATCTGACTTTTTTGCGGGTGGGTTGCGATCGCCTTTATAACTCTTTCTAAGTCTATGCTTAGAGATTCTTCTGGTTGAGACCAATCTGGAAAAACAATTAAATTGATCTCTTTCAGCTTTAAAAGCAAGAGCGTAGCCTCAATTAAGGCAGAACTAACTGTTCTCCCCATTGTTTCCCAAGAAAACTTTTTCGCTTGTTCCATTCCCGCTGACATTAATGAGCGGCGCACTTCCGGTTTTTGAACCTCACAAAGGGCATTCGCCAGCCCATTAATATCCTCATCATTTACGTATAATGCCGCTTTCCCAGCCACTTCAGGAATAGAGGCATTGGCACAAGTAATAACTGGACAACCACAAGCCATTGCTTCCACAACAGGTAGCCCGAACCCTTCATACTTCGACGGATAAACCAATGCAATAGCTCCGGAATAAGCCGCCATCAACTCTTCATCACTAAGTTGCAGCATATGAACAACGCTGCCTGAAGTATAGGCTCTAAACTGATCGTCCAGTAAAGCTCCACTACCCGTACAAACAATATCAAAGCCTTGTTTACTATAAAGTAGAGCAAAAGCCTTTAAGAACAAAATTGTATTCTTATAACCGCCTATACCGACCAGAATAAAGTATGGCTTGGAGATGCCGTACTTTGTTCTAAAAATATTAACTTCTGCAATGCTTGCTGGTAAAAAAGTCTTATTAACTCCACAATGAGCTACCGTTATCGATTCTCTAGCAATATGCGGGAAAAACTTTACCAAGTCACGCGCTGTATTTTCTGAAATAGCTATATAGGCAGAAGCCTGTTGAATGGCATAATGCTTTTCTTGCCACATGGGATTGTTGAAATCCCATTCCATAACTTCCGGAATCATGTCATACGCCATAAAGACAGAGGGCGTTGACAATGGGGTTGTGTAGTAGGTTGAAATAAATAAGTCGGCACCCTCCTCATCACATACTTGCTGCAACATTGCCCGGTCAGCATCCGTTGTACTGTAGTTATAAGCTGGTACAGAGCGATATAGAACACCAGGAATTTTAGGAGCAGTTCCAGCTCTGTCAATAACTACAATATATTCTGCAAAACCGTTTTTTGCCCATTCTTCAAGCAAAGATTTCCAGACGCGAGCAATCCCCGTTTGATACAACTGGAAAAATACCCCGTCAATAGCAACTTTTACTTTTTTTGTACCTGCTGCAAAATCAGCATTATTATTGTCTTCCTCAGTAGTTTTAACCTCATTATTATCATCATCCAATTTACCAATAGATTTTAAATAATCTCTCTGAAGTAGGGAGGTTTTTTGAAGATTTTCTTGCCCATCACCGCCCAAGCTATTAAGCCAATTATGGCTCAAGCTTTTTTCAGTTAGCAGATGCAAGGATGAGCCATCGGAATATAAATTCAAACCGAAATTATCAGCAATTATAGACAGTGCTTTACTCGTGTATAGAGAAATATGCTGACCTTCGTCAAGCGAATAGTACCACCATTCGTTAGGCTTAGGATTACTTGCTGGCAACAATTCAGTGCTAAATAAAATATTTCTAGAGAATTTCAATATATGCTCTATTTCAGCAATAGGCTCTACCAAATGCTCAAATACTTCAAATGCTGTGACTAATTCATAGCGAGTGTTTTCTTTATCTTCAGCTTCAAAGCCTTGAGCAAATATATTCTGGCAAAATTTATCATACCAATAAAAATCAATGCCTAAGTCTCTCATTAACCGAACAAATACACCATATCCGCCTCCGTAATCTAGAAATTTATTCTCATGGTTAAAATGGTTAATAATTATATTACTTGATACTTGGGACAAGTTGATGTTTCTGAATAACAGCCCAACATCACTACTAGCTATAGCTTCAGAATATGCTTCCTCAAGCCAATAAGGTTCCTCCGTTTGAATAAAACTGCAATTTGAACATTGAAAATAATCAATGTCATACTTTTGCATGATTTTAGTATTGGCGATATTTATTGAGTCTGATTCACAGATTTTGCATTTCATAAAATCATGAAACTGATTTTTCTTTAAAACAACGAGATTTCTTTATTTTAAAGATGTTTACCACTAGCATATTTTCTAATTCTAGCAACAAGAGGCAGGGAATCTAGTCCTTGTGCTACCAGCTCTGGAACTTGAGCCAGACTCTCTATGATATTGTCAGCAAAGTTATATTTTTCGTCCTCGCCGTAATTCAGTGTCAGATACTCCAATAGTTCTAAAGCATAATCACCAAAATTCATAATATCAGCAATACAAGCTAGTTTTAAAATTCGCTCAGGTGTCTTTAAGTGTGTATTCAAGTCTTCTCGAATTAAGTCACGGAAGTAAAAAGCATCTGCCCAAATCAAAGAACCGGGATGAGTTTCTGATACAATTGGTGAATCCGTCCGAACTCCACGTCCAGTGCTAATAACCAAATCGAAAAGTGTAAAATCTTTATTTTTTAAATAAATATCTATATCACTAAAAAGAGGCTGATTCCTATACAAAGGAATAAATTCAACCTCAGTTAAAATACCCAATATGCTGCTTTCTATAATTCTACTGGCTCCTTCTAAAACCTGAAGATCGGCTCCCTGAACATCAACCTGCAAAAAATCAATTTCCTCAATTTGTTCGGATTCGCAAAAAGCATCTAAAGTGGTTGTGTCAACTTCCACTGTAGTAACTAATTGGTGCCACTCTAGATAGCCAGCAAACCGCTTTAGGTAAGATTCGTTCGGAGGATATAATGAGCTACTACCAGTAAAATTAGTGACGTAAAGAGTAGCCTCTCCAACTGAATTCCAAAGCACTTGTGGAATATGTTTTTCAGTCCAATTTACTTGTCGAACTTCAAGCTCCGAGTTCATTGCATCACAACTTTCTGCATCAGCATCAAATCCATAAATAGTAAGGTGAGGCGCAAATATATGCCAACCTTGACTTGCATAATCATCCTCCCTTACTATTTTGCGAGAGCCAACAATCCCAACAGTCATATGAACTTGCTCTAAATGACCGCTGCTTTTTAAGCTGGAAAGAAAAAATGACATAATAAAATTTTTACTCTTTGAGGTATTAACCTTACAAATTAATAATTATAATTGTAATGTTCTCGATTAGTCTACACTGGATGCTTAGAGAGGGACAAATTATTTTAAATTAAGCTAAAGTCAAGATTAATTTAAGATTCGTTAAGAAGTAGTGTTCTCTAAACCCTAGTTAAAGAGGTCTTTCTTAGCTTCTTCTTGAAGGGTACTGACTAAAAGTAGAAGAGGAGCTATGTAGTAGTTACTAAATCATTTTATGGTAACGATCGCCTCTGCTCAAACTTTCTCACTTGGCAACCAGATGTTTTTAAGAAAATTTAACAAGACTTAACAAACTATGAGGATTCTCAAGGGTATAACCTTCAGTCTAGAAGGCATGAGTGAGGCTAAAACCCATCAAGCGCTCAATCACCGACTTCAACAGCATCAACTATAACTCAGCCAGGAGCAAAAAAAACAACTGGTGTTTGAGAGGCTGACCGTTCATAGGCTTTATCTTGCTTGAGAGGCAGCGAATACAAATGCTTTCCCAATTTCATAAAAACTTAAGTCGTTCGATAGTTACCTTTTGTGTAGCTCTGATGTGTGTTTTAGTAATTGGAGTTTTACAGGTACCCCATTTAAACCGACTGCGTACCGGAGCTAAAAGCACGTCGATGCAAAATCTTGAAAGAGAAGAAGAGTCAGAAAGACTACGCCTTAATCTACTTCAAAAAACTCCCTCTTTGGGTTTTGCTAATCTTTTAGCAGACTGGGTATTTCTCGGATTTCTGACGTATTACGGTGATGATTCAGCACGCGGAGAAACTGGTTATAGCCTCAGTCCAGAATATTTCGAGATAATTGTGGACAGAGATCCGCATTTTTTAAATTCATATCTGTTTCTTTCTAACAGTATTTCTATGTACGCAGGAATGCCAGAAAAGTCTGTTGCGCTTATGGAGAAAGGGCTAAAGTCGATTGCCAAGAATCCGCTTCCAAAGTCTTATTATGTCTGGCGCTATAAAGGAACTGATGAATTGTTGTTTCTAGGAGATGCTCAAGCGGCAAGGCAATCCTTTGAGAAGGCGGCAGAATGGGCAAGTATTTATTCCGATCCAGAAAGCCAAAATGTAGCAGCTATTTCTCGTCAAACTGCACAATTTCTAGCCCGCAACCCTAATAGTAAGTTTGCTCAGGTGGGTGCTTGGACGATGGTTTTACAGAATGCAGTTGACGATCGCACGCGCAAGATTGCCGTCAGTCGGATTGAAGCGTTGGGTGGCAAAGTTGTTGTTACGCCGGAAGGAGAGGTGAAGGTTAAGCTGCCGGAGAAAGATTAAGGGGATAATTGGGTAGATTTCTCACATCTTGCACCAGCCTCATAATCCGCCAGCCAGCCAGCTGGCTAATAGCCCAAGTCCACTAAAGTGGACTAAAGATTAGTATTGAGTCCACTTTAGTGGACTTAAGCTATTAGCCCGGAACTTGAGTTCCGGGCGGTTGTTGTCTCCAGATGCAATATCTAAGATTTTATAGCAGGGAGCGATCGCTCTGTTTGTACCTCTGCTGCTAAAAACAAAATTGCCCCACAGCAAAACTGCTGTAGAGCAAGAGGACAGTTAAACGCTTACTCTAGTTTCCAGAAATCTAGCACCCATCGACTCGCTCTATGTGACGGTATTTACAGTGTCCCTTAAGACAAAATAAAGACGCAATAGGCTGCAATTGTACGCCGTTGCGCTCATCAAACTCAAAAGATAGGCTAACCATGCCGTTGGCTAAAAATGCTGATTCAGCATCAAATGATGTAGTGTCAAACCTACACCAATCCCACTCAGCGAGACGACAACGAGAATCCAAAAAGCTTGCACTGCATTGAATTTAGCAGTTTGAAGGTCTAGTCTAGCTAGGGCACCTGCTGAGAGTAAAACAAAAATATTGGCAAAAATATTAATCCAGGTCAGGATGAAGACTCCAGCCAAAGCTGCGCTTATGACTGAAATAAACGCTCTGGTATCGGAATTCATCCAACGGGCAAAAAAGATTCTCAGAAGCCTGATCGGAGCCGTTAAAACCAAAGCTATCAAAAAGGCTACTCCTATCTCTAACAGCAAAATCTCCCAGGTATATTTAGAGGAAAACAACCAGCCGTATACGCAATAAGTACCCAGAAGCAGCGCCAGGGTGGCTCTAGGCAATCTTTTCAGGAAAGACATTCCATTAATTGCGCTCCCTTTGGCGTATAAATCTTGTACCACGAGTCTACACTGAGCTAGCAAACTGTCGGCATCTTTTTTCGGGTTTTTCTAGGCTGGGGAGCTTTATACTGACATCTTGCACCATTCTCAAGTTTGCCCCAAGTCCGCCTTGAACTCAATTTTCTTGGCTCATAGCTCAAGTCCATTGAAATGGACTGAAATTCTTACTCAGTCTTCTTCAGAAGACTTGATTCTGTTAGCCTGGGGTTTAAACCCCAGGCGGGTAATGCGACTGGTGCAAGATGTCAGTTTATAGTCTTGTAAGCGATCGCTCAGGATACTATCGCTCAGGATACTATCGCTCAGGATACTATCGCTCAGGATACTATCGCTCAAGATACTACTGCTTCGCCTGCAACTTTGTCCTACTCATTCGTAAGCGCTCTTCACTGTGATCGGAATCACAGAAGATGACGATCGATATCGCTCTCCCTCCGTGGCTGAGTGGTCATACTAAGAGACGACTGAACTCTAGCCGAGTCATCAATAGGGAACACACGACCAGCCGACAGATTCTGTAGAGAGACTGTCGGTTTTTTGTTGCTTGGTGCAAGCATCAAGGCAGCAAGTGAAGAAGAATGACTCTTCTTCACCTGCGATCGCGTGTTCTGACTGATAGCGATAGAATCAGGACATGGATTGAATGATGTAGTCGAAATAAGGAGCCGCTGCTATTGCATCGTCCTCGCTGAGTAAGTCGAGGGAGGCTTTTTTCAAGCAACGGATGGATTCAGCCATACCTGGGACAGGAACGCCGAGAGAGTTGTACATTTCCCGCACGCCAATCAAACCAATTTTTTCAATCGGTTCCTTGTCACCGGAAAGAACTCCGTAGGTAATTAGACGCAAGTACCAGCCGTAATCCCGCAGGCACAGCGCCCGTTGCCGCTCCCCGTAGGCATTGCCCCCTGGCGCGATGAAGTCAGGGCGTTTCTGCCAGAGCTGCTTACTGGCTTCTTGAACAATTTTTTTCTCATTTTCAGCCAGCGTGTTGGCGATACGCACCCGCTGTTCGCCAGTTTGCAAATAATCTTTGATGCTCTTGAGTTCGCCACTACTGGGGTAACGAAGTTCGTCGTCTGCTTTGAGAATAACTTGGCTAACTACACTCATGATTATCGGGATGATTCAGAATATCATTCGTAGTTTAACGAGTCGGTGGGACACAAATAAAGGGACAGAGATAATATGTCACTAACAAAATTACTGAATACAGGTTCTAGCGAGGCGGGTGAAGACTTTTGGCAACAAGGTCAACTGGTGGAAGCGCTCATCAGCGATCTCAGTGACAGCGGTGACGGAGTCGGTCGTTTGGGGGGTCGGGTGGTTTTTGTCCCAGATACGGTTCCGGGCGATCGCGTTCTCGTGCGCTTAGTGCGAGTCAAACCTCAATATGCCCACGGCAAATTGCAAGAGATATTAGAAGCATCTAGCAATCGCATCCGTCCATCCTGCATCGTGGCAGATAAGTGCGGCGGCTGTCAGTGGCAGCATATTGACTACCAGTACCAGCTAGAAGCTAAGAGAAACCAGGTGATCCAAGCCTTAGAACGCATTGGCGGGATCGCTCAGCCAACCGTCGATCCCGTCCTGGCAGCTGCCGATCCTTTGGGCTATCGCAACAAAGCGACCTATCCAGTAAAACGGTCATCAACAGGTCAAGTACAAGCAGGTTACTACCAAAAAGGCAGCCACCACCTGATTAACTTGAATCAATGCCCGGTTCAAGACTCGCGTTTGAATCCCTTGCTGGCAGAAGTCAAGCAAGACATCCAGAAGCGGGGTTGGGGAATTTACGACGAAAAACTTTACCGAGGGAAAGTCCGTCACCTAGGGCTGCGGATTGGGCGACGCACGGGCGAAATATTGCTGACCTTGGTCGTCAAAGATTGGAATCTCGTCGGGATCGATGCTCAAGCTCAAGAGTGGTTAACTCGCTACCCCCAGCTAGTGGGCGTCTCGCTTAACTGCAATCCCGATCGCACTAATGCAATTTTTGGCACGGAAACCCGCTGTATCGCCGGACAACCTTACTTGCGCGAGGAATTCGCGGGTTTACAGTTCCAAGTGCGTCCCGACACCTTTTTTCAAGTCTATACAGAGCAAGCTGAAGCGTTGTTACAGGCGATCGCTGATGAACTAAATCTGCAAGGCAACGAGGTGCTAGTAGATGCCTACTGCGGCATTGGCACGTTAACCTTGCCGTTGGCGCAGAAGGTAAAGCAGGCGATTGGTTTGGAGATGCAGCCAGAAGCAGTAGAGCAAGCGAATCTCAATGCCCAATTGAATAACATCACAAATGTAAAGTTTTATGAGGGAACGGTGGAGACGTTGCTGCCCACTCTGGAGGTGAAGCCGGATATTGTATTGCTCGATCCCCCGCGTCAGGGATGCGTTAGCGCAGGGCATCCGAAGGACGGTCGCGCTGTCTTAGAAACCCTCTTAGAAATTCAGCCGAGTCGGATTGTCTACGTTAGTTGTAAACCCGCTACCCTAGCCCGCGATCTGAAATTCTTGTGTCAATCGGGCAGCTATGAGTTAACCCGCGTACAACCCGCTGACTTCTTTCCCCAAACGCCTCACGTTGAATGTGCCGCCGTTCTTGTGCGCCAATAACAGCCCGCCAATAACAGCCCTTTGTAGCGTACTTGGCTGAGCTTTGGGGTGGCTTTTTTAGAAGATTTTGTTACAATAGAGAAAGTGGTTTATCCTACAAATTTTGGGATAGAAAGCACTCCTCTAGAGGTCAGAAGTTAGCAAATTATTCGTATCCGTCAGAAAGCTAGCAATTTGCCAAGTAATCTAACGGAAAAATGCAGTTGGTATCCTCTATTAAAAAAGAGAGTACCGCGCGCAATTCGCAATGATTAACGCTTGTGGATAGGTGTATTAAGCCTGGACATCATCTCGAATCTACCTGTGATTCCCCCGATTGTACGCATAAATGTACGCAAAAGATGAGTCCAAAACTACTCGTATCAAAGCTGTATAGCGCTACGCGCATACCCTTCGGCATCTGACTGTTAATTCTATTGAATGAAAGTCTAGAGGTTTTTTGAGTGATTGCTATCTCACAGCGTCCGGTGAGGCGAACCTGGGGCACGATTAGCTTCGCTTCTACCCTCTACCTTTGTCCCGTTCTGGATCTTCTGTTAGCTCAGATTCCAGTCCGGTGGCAAGCGGAAATTCGACTAGGACTGCAAGAAGCGCTAGTCAATGCGGCAAAACACGGCAATAAGCTAGATCCCGGTAAGACCGTGTCCGTCCGCTTTTCGATGGTAGAAGGACAATACTGGTGGGTGATTTCAGACGAAGGAACGGGCTTTTCTCCTCCCTGTGATTGCCATTCTGACCCCGAACAACATCTTCCTGACGACGAAGCAGAAAGCGGCAGAGGGATGTGTATCCTCCACCAAATCTTCGATCAAGTCCACTGGAACCACCAGGGAACGGAACTCAGACTCTGCAAGCAAGTCAAAAGTCGTTTCCGGCAACCCCTGCTTTTCTAACGGCTGTGTCCATGAGTTGGGCAAGGCGGTGCTGAGATAGATTTGTCCAGCCAGCCGGAAGCCTGCTGAAAGCGCACCAACGCTTCTTCCGGTTGATCTTTCAGGAGAAATACCAGTGCGGCGATGGCTTGTTCGCCAGCGCGAACTTTGCGGTTAGACTTGAGCCGATGCCAATCATTCGGGTGAATACTCAAGCGTTCTGCCAGAGCTTGAGCGAGTTCCAGGGTACTCAGTTCGTTCAAGTCAGAGGTTTTAGAAAGCTGGGTCGGTTGAGACATACTGAAGATAGACTCGCATTTATCCTACTCTACTGTATGCCGCGCCGTCCCAAAGGGTCAGATCCATCGCCTTCCCCACTTGGGGATCAAGAGCAATTTGAGACTTCGCTCTTGGAAGTTGAGACTTCGCTTGCCGAGATCAAAGAACGCTATGCCCAAGTGCAGCAAGACAAGCAGCGGCAAGCCGAACTCCAGCAGCGATTAGACGAGATAAAAAAGGAACAAAGGCTTTCCCAGCAGCGACAACTGCAAGTAGAGCTGCGGCGCATCAAAGAACAGCTGGATACTATAGAACTTAACTTAGAAAGCCGTCTATTTTCTTGGGACAGTTTAAAAGAACCTTTTTGGCAAGCTGTCCGCTTTGCAGGACTTGGCATTGTTGTAGGCTGGATCTTGAAGTCCTGCGCTGGGTAGGGGTTAGCAGGTTGAAAAGGTGGCAAGTTGAAAGATAAACCTTCAACCTTCAACTTTCAACCCTTTAACTATCGAAAACCTTCACTTAGCAGATAACAACAGATAACAACATGGTGACTCGACGGATTGCAGACATATTGCGAAATAGTCAGCCAGATGAGCAGCTGACGATCAAAGGCTGGGTACGAACGAAGCGAGAATTGAAAGAATGTGCCTTTGTTGAAGTCAACGATGGCTCATCAATGGCTAACCTCCAAGTTGTACTCAATCCAGATTTGTCAGATTATGGGAACATCATCAAACAGCTGAACACAGGTGCTTCTGTAGAAGTTGCGGGTGTGCTGGTAGAGTCTCCGGCAAAAGGACAACGAATTGAGCTGAAGGCGGAAACGGTGAAAGTCTACGGGGAAGCCGATCCCGAAACCTATCCGCTGCAAAAGAAACGTCACTCATTTGAGTTTTTGCGAACAATTGGGCATTTGCGATCGCGCACCAATTCCTTTGGTGCCGTTTTCCGCGTCCGCAATGCCTGTTCCTATGCGATCCACCAGTTCTTTCAAGAGCGGGGATTCCTCTGGGTTCATACCCCCATTATCAGCGCTAGTGACTGTGAAGGAGCGGGAGAGATGTTTACCGTCACCAGCCTCAACCTGAAGGACATCCCCCGCACAAACGCCCAGGAGATTGATTACAGCAAAGACTTTTTTGGACGCCCTGCCTACCTCACCGTCAGCGGACAACTGGAAGCTGAAGTCATGGCGATGGCATTCAGTAACGTTTATACTTTTGGTCCCACCTTCCGAGCCGAAAATTCCAATACTTCTCGCCACTTGGCAGAATTTTGGATGGTAGAACCAGAAATGGCTTTCTGCGATTTAGAAGGCAATATGGACTTAGCCGAAGCCTTCCTGAAGCATATCTTCAAGTATGTGCTAGATACTTGTCCTGAAGATATGGAGTTTTTTAACCAGCGAATTGATAACTCCGTTCTCGCTACAGCAGACAATATCATTAACAACCAGTTTGAACGCTTGACTTATACGGATGCGATCGCGCTTTTGGAAAAAGCCGATAAACAATTCGAGTATCCCGTCAAATGGGGCTTGGATTTGCAGTCAGAACACGAACGCTATCTGGCTGAAGAAGTCTTCAAAAAACCCGTCATCCTCACCGACTACCCAACAGAAATTAAAGCCTTCTATATGCGCTTAAGCGACGATGAAAAAACCGTCCGCGCAATGGATATCCTCGCTCCTAAAATTGGCGAAATTATTGGGGGATCGCAGCGGGAAGAACGTCTGGATGTGCTAGAAAGACGCATTCAAGCTCAAGGGCTAAATCCAGCGGATTATTGGTGGTATCTAGATTTACGGCGCTATGGCACCGTTCCTCACGCTGGCTTTGGCTTGGGGTTTGAGCGCTTAGTGCAATTTATGACTGGAATGGGTAATATTCGAGATGTTATTCCTTTCCCTCGTGCGCCGTTGACCGTGGATTTTTAAGCGATGGTAAAGATAATTCCTATTGCCGAGAACATCAGCACACTGCGTCAAGTGCGGGATAAATTCAATCTCATACTTGCCGCAGACGACCACTTCTTCAATGAATGGTTCGAGGGTTTGCCTGAAATTACCGATCGGGAAAAAGAAACTTTGGATCGGATTAAAAGAAGATACCACTATCATAGGGAAGATGGTCTTTTGGCGGAAGGTGCGGTTAATTTGGTGGTATTATCTCCACTATTGGAACTAGCAGGTTTCTACGATTTTCCCTTTAAAATTAGTGCTGAACCAACCGTACAAATTGCCGTTGAAGACAGAGATGAAATCTATCGGGGACGCATTGATGTTCTGGTATTGCAAGACCAATTTTGGATTTTGGTAGTTGAGTCAAAGCGTACAAACTTCAACGTAGATATTGCCATTCCACAAGCTTTGACTTATATGATGGCTAATCCTAACCCAGATAAACCTACCTTTGGTATGGTGACCAATGGCAGTTACTTCATGTTCATTAAGCTGGTCAAAGGTAACTTTCCTGAATATGCTTTATCTGACGATTTTTCACTCTACCGTCGTCGCAATGAATTGTACGATGTACTGCGGGTGCTAAAGCAAATTGGGGAAGCGATCGCCCATTCCCGATCTGGTTAGTGGAGGGGCAATCTGCTTCACACAGTCTGAAATTTTCCCCTTCAAACAAAAAATCTCTGGCAATTTAGGGGCGAGTTAGCTAGTAGAGTGGCAATGCCCACCCTACTGAAAGCCCAAAAAGCACAAGGGCACAGTATGAACTCTCAAAACTATAATTAATTAGCCGACTTGACGCGACGGCGGCGACTTAGTAGGGCAAGCGCACCGAAACCGATCAAAGAACCTACAGTACCAGGCTCAGGGACGGAAGTGGCAGCAAGACCGATAATATTACCGCTCCCGCTACTGAAACTGCTCAGTGTCGTAGCAGCACCCGTGCCTAAGTTGATGCTGTAGAGTTTCGAGTCGGAAGCTGCGAAGGCAGTATTGACGATGCTACCTCCCTGTTTAGTCGTGAAGATGTCAAACCCTCCTGTCTCGCCGAAATCGATGCCGAGGGAACCTACGGTGTTCAGGGTGCCAGCATTAGGCGGAGCCTGCGTAACTAATATGTCGAGAGCGGAGTCGATGCCGTATAGTGTAGTTGCGATCGCCCCAGCAAACGAATTAGTGTAGGCCGCAGCGGTAATATTGGGGTTAGTTCCGAAGTTGGGATCGCCAGCCGCATAGGCTAAGGTTCCATCAGTAATCACCGCACCACTATTCACGTTGGTACGAAGGTTTTGGTCGTTGCTACCGACAAGCCGCAGGCGGTCAGGTACCGGGTTGAAGTCAAATCCTGACATGACTCCTCCAGTGAAAGGAACGCTGAGGTTACTTACCAAAGTCGCAGCACCTGTGGTGGTGTCAATGGTATAAATGCCGTTCTTGTCTGTGACACCGTAGAGCAGACCATTGGCTGGTCGAAAGTCAATACCTAGCAAAGTACCATCAACCCCTGCGATCTTCACTGTGCTAGAAATCTTGGAAAGTTTGCGGTTAAAGAAAACCAGACTGTTATCGTCATTCAGACCAATCAGCTTGATGGTAGCTGCATCTACAGATTTGGCAACGCCGAACAGATCGAACGTCGTAATTACGGCTAATGCAGCGATCGCTGTACCGAGCTTATTTAGTTTCATGGGTAGTTCTCCGACTGCTAATTTTTTCTAGTTTTATCAGCCAAATTCAACAACTATGTAAAACTACGCAAATATGCTTAGTTTTAACTGGTAATTGACTATGACTGTGTGTTGTACGGAGGAACTATCACTACAGTTTTCCGTCACAGTCTATCTTTACCAATTCTTTAATTAGCAGCCGGTTTTCGCTAAAAATGTGAAGCTTTTATGAAGTGTTAGTCTAAACGACGGATAGTAAAACTACGAAAAGTAGAAATCTTTCGTTTGTGTTTCACGCCGTGGGGTTAGGTTAGTTAAAAAGTCTTTTAAACCCAACACTCATAACGCCTTCGTTAGATCCGCGTTTTTCTAAAAGACACAACCTCACCAAAAAAGCTGGTGACAAGATTTGAACTTGCGACCGGCTGATTACAAATCAGCTGCTCTACCCCTGAGCTACACCAGCAACCAACGTATAGAATAGCAATTTTTGAATTAAATATCCAGTCCTTCCAGTATTAATACTTAATTTTTTCCCAGGAAACTGAGCCAAATCATCAAGCTAATTTGGGTTGGAGTAGAGATCGCCCTCGCCTTCCTCTCCACCAAACCTCTGGCTGAAATTTCGCGGAACCAGACACAAACGTTCTTAGTTGCTGTAAAATTTATGTTCGTACTCAAAATTACGGTATCCCGATCGATGTACCGGGGATTAAAGGAGAGCGTTCATGCGTTTGTGGCAAATTACTCGGCTTAAGGCATTTCATCCGTGGAAACAACAGACAGCCAGATGGCTGAAGGTCACTTCCCGGAAGGGTTTT
Organism: Coleofasciculus sp. H7-2; assembly: GCF_042747725.1. Lineage (NCBI taxonomy): Bacteria > Bacillati > Cyanobacteriota > Cyanophyceae > Coleofasciculales > Coleofasciculaceae > Coleofasciculus > Coleofasciculus sp. H7-2. The sequence goes on along the minus strand of NZ_JBHZGO010000018.1, from coordinate 20,862 downwards.
GTGTCTCTGTTCCTATTGGGGATGAGTTTAAGTGTAGCGATCGCATCTTGCGCCCCCAATAACTCTAATTCCCCGACAACGACTGCCTCAGGTGGTTCCAGTCCAGCGGCGAAAACCGGCGATGCACAAGTAACCCTCGTCTCCTACGCGGTGACTCGCGCCGCCTACGAAAAAATTATTCCCCAGTTCACCGCTAAGTGGAAACAGGAACACAACCAAAACGTTACCTTCAACCAAAGCTATGGTGGCTCTGGCTCCCAAACCCGTGCCGTAATCGATGGTCTAGATGCGGACGTTGTAAACCTGGCTCTCGCTCTTGATACCGAGAAGATTGAGAAAGCGGGGTTGATTGAAGCCGGTTGGGAGAAAGAAGCTCCTAATGGTGCAATTGTCAGCAAATCTGTTGCAGCACTGGTTACTCGCGACGGCAATCCCAAAGGAATTAAAACCTGGGCAGACTTAGCGAAAGATGACGTGAAAGTCATTACAGCTAACCCCAAAACTTCTGGTGGCGCTCGCTGGAATTTCTTAGGTTTATGGGGATCGGTGACCAGAACGGGCGGTGACGATGCCAAAGCCCAAGAATTAGTCACCAAAGTTTACAAGAATGTCCCCGTGCTACCTAAAGACGCCCGCGAAGCCAGTGATGTCTTTTTCAAGCAAGGGCAGGGAGATGTCTTAATCAACTATGAAAACGAAGTAGTATTGGCTGGGCAAAACGGTCAGAAACTTCCTTATGTCGTGCCCGATGCGAACATCTCCATCGACAGCCCTGTCGCCGTTGTAGACAAAAACGTTGACAAACACGGCACTAGAGAAATTGCCGAAGCGTTTGTCAAGTTTCTGTATACCCCAGAAGCCCAACGAGAATTTGCCAAGGTGGGATTCCGACCCGTTGATCCTACAGTGGGGGAAGAAGTAGCGAAGCAGTATACCCCAGTAAAAACTCTCTTCACCGCTCAAGATTTGGGGGGTTGGGACGAGATCCAGAAGAAGTTTTTTGATGACGGAGCAATTTTTGACAAAATTCAGGCTGGCAGCACATAAAGACTTACTAATTGCTAATTGCGTCATTATCAACCAACAAAAGACCAAGACTCATTAGCAATTAGCCACCAGTAAAAACCAAGAACGATTCCCGAAATTCTTCATCCTTTAATACTGGATACTTTCCTATGGCTGTATCGGCTCCTCCTCAACGAACTTCTGTTTGGAAAAACCCCTTTCTCAAGATAAGCAGTATGTCGTGGCCTTGGCGGATTACTTTGGGGTATATGACCATCATGCTCCTCCTGCCCGTGTCTGCGCTTCTGTTGAAAGCAAGTACAGAGAAACCGATTGATTTCTGGAGAATTGCCACCAGTCCCATCGCTCTTGCCACCTATGATGTCACCTTTATCACAGCCTTTATTGCGGCACTGCTCAATGGGGTGTTTGGCGTTTTAATTGCTTGGGTTTTGGTTCGCTATGAGTTCCCATTCAAACGGTTGATTGATGCCGCCATTGATTTGCCTTTTGCACTGCCTACCTCAGTCGCGGGTTTGACACTGGCAACGGTCTACAGCGATAACGGCTGGATTGGTTCCCTGCTAGCACCTTTGGGAATTAAAGTGGCATTCACGCGCTTGGGGGTGGGGGTAGCGATGGTGTTTATCTCCTTGCCCTTTGTCGTGCGAACCTTGCAGCCTGTATTGCAAGAAATGGAGCATGAAATCGAAGAAGCTGCTTGGTCTTTGGGAGCCTCTAAATTTCAGACGTTTTGGCGAGTTGTTTTGCCACCTTTAATGCCAGCAATTTTAACGGGTGTAGCGTTGGGGTTTGCGCGTGCTGTTGGAGAATATGGCTCGATCGTAATTGTGGCTGCCAACGTACCCTTTAAAGACTTAATCGCATCAGTGTTGATTATTCAGCGATTGGAACAGTATGACTATTCAGGAGCAACGGTGATTGGCACCGTTTTATTAGCAATTTCGCTGTTAGTTCTAATAGTAATTAATCTCTTGCAAGCGTGGGGACGACGGTATGAACTCTAATTTAGCAGGGAAGTCTTTTAATCCAGAGTCAAAAACTCCTCAAGTCTCCTCAATCGAGAAGGAAAAAAGCTGGGTAAAAGTTGCTTTAATTGGGGTAGCGATCGCTTACTTGGCTGTGATTCTGTTCATTCCAGCCATCAACGTCTTTGTGCAAGCATTTAAGGGAGGGGTTGGTCCTTTTATACAAAATCTGACGGAACCCAATTTTCTCCATGCCGTAAAGCTGACTATCTTGATCGCCCTAATTGTCGTACCGCTGAATGTCGTGTTTGGGCTATGTGCAGCCTGGGTGGTCGCACGGCATCGATTTCGGGGTCGAACCTTTCTCATCAGCCTTTTAGACATCCCCTTTGCCGTATCCCCGGTCGTCGCTGGACTGATGATCGTGCTGCTCTATGGACGCAATGGCTGGTTTGGTCCACTGCTAGCGGCAGCAAACATAAAAATTATTTTCGCCACCCCTGCAATGATATTGGCGAGTGCATTTATTACGATGCCCTTTGTCGCCCGTGAAGTGATTCCCGTTTTGGAAGAAGCCGGTTCAGATCAAGAAGAAGCGGCTAAAACTTTGGGTGCTAATGACTGGCAAATCTTCTGGCGCGTCACCCTGCCGAATATTCGTTGGGGTCTCCTCTACGGCGTCATTTTGACCAACGCCAGAGTCATGGGCGAGTTTGGTGCCGTCTCGGTTGTATCTGGCAATATTGCGGGCAAAACTCAAACCCTGCCGTTGTTTGTGGAGGAAGCTTATAAGCAATACCAGACTCAAGCATCTTTCTCAGCCGCCGTTTTGCTTGGGGCACTCGCGTTAGTCACCCTCGTTTTGAAAGAAATTCTAGAGCGTAAAACCCGTATTAAAGATGTTGAATAGGAGGAATTGAGGGCTATGTACAGTACAAATAACTTGCCTGTGAATTCAGCTCAACTAGCCCAATCTACGACTGGGCAAGAAGATAATAGAACCACTAAAATGCGTGTCAGAATCCGCATTCCCAAAGAGTACCAGGAAGAGCCAATCATCTCGCGACTGGTCTCTCACCACGGTGTCACAGTCAATATCGCCGCTGCCCTACTGGGAGCCAACGCCAGAGACGATGGCTGGTTTGACCTGGAACTCTCAGGATCGACTCGCCAACTTCAAAGCGCCTTAACTTATTTGAATGAACTGGATCTAGAACTCTGGAGCAAATCAGACAGCGAACAAGATGGGTGGTAACGAAGAGTTAAAAATGCAAAATTAAAAATAGAAATTATTCATTTTTAATTTTTAATTTTGCATTTTTAATTGTTAAGCCATATTACTCTCAATCGCCCAACGAGCTAACTCCGTGCGGTTATGGAGATTCGTTTTACCTAACATATTGGAAACGTGGCTTTCAATTGTGCGCTGAGAGACATTCATCTGCTCGGCAATTTCTCGATTTGCCATACCTCTTGCCACAAACTGAACCACTTTCAGCTCGGTCGGGGTTAATTCTACAGAGTCGGGTACCTGGAGTTTCGATCCTCCTTCGGTTCCTCTGGCTGGATGATGAATTAGGCGAGTGGCCTGCTTGAGGGAGGATTCCACTTGCGCCACCAGTTCTTCTGGCTCAAAGGGCTTGACCATGTAGACATCTGCCCCAGTATTGAGACCCTTCACCCGGTCTTGGCTTTGACCTTTCGCTGAGAGGAACAGAACTGGAATCCAGCTGATGCGGGGATCTTCTCTCACGTGTTGGACGAGGGCAATGCCGTCCATCTCTGGCATCATGACATCACAGATAATCATGTCTGGAATATCATGCTCTAGAACTTCCAGTGCTTCCCGACCATTTTCAGCGGTGATGACTTCGTACCCCCGAAATTCCAGGTAGTCCTTGACCAGCAAAATCAGGTTGGGGTCGTCATCAATCAGCAACAGTCGTTTGTTATCTCTGATACTGGTGTCTTTCATGCTGTGCCACTCGCCAAACCTGGAATTGTGAAAATTTAAACCGTTTTCTACGTATAGTTTACGTTTTTTTCAGCACCCTGCTGCACCGATTCCTACTAAGTCTAGGCAATTACTATAATCTGTTTTTAGAAATTATAGTCACTGACATGGGTCACAACGACGAAAATCTAGTAGGTACACGGAAGAATATAACGTAGCTACTATGTTACTGTATAGGGTTTTGGTAGTGGATGAACTAAGAAAGCGTATTCTTGAACAATTCTGTTGCCAATCAGATGTTCTTGGATAATCCGCTCAATGACTTCAGGAGTCGCTCCACGATACCAAACGCCATCTGGGTAAACTACTAGAATTGGGCCAGAGGAGCAAACTCGCAGACAGTTAGCTTTGGTGCGGAAAATGCAAAAGGGGCTTTTGTCGGAAGGCTTGTCTAGTTTTAACTCTTTAAGTCGCTTTTTCAAGTAGTTCCAAGATTCTAAACTGGTTTCCTTGGAGCAGCACTGGGGTAGGGTTGGATCGGCACAGATGAAGATGTGGCGCTGAATTTGATTGAGTCCTAAGGTCTGCACGCAAGCAAAGAGAGCATCTTGGTCTGGTGCTTGACAAGTTTCCGGAATTTCAGGGCTAGACTCAGCCACTGGGTTTTCAGTCATTATTTATTTTATTTCCTGGGAAGAGGCGAGATATCCCGTTTTTACGAGATTTTAGCGGTTCCAATTTTTTTTTAGCAGATAGAGTGCGATCGCGCTATGCCATCCCAATGGCTTTAGCCATCCTTTGTCTTGAGTATTTCTACTAAAGTACTGCTGCAACCGGACAAGTTCGGGAACCCGTACAAAGAATTTGGTTGCGATCGCACACTGGTTGGGCTAAATTAGCACTCAGAGGTTGAGAGTGCTAATTCTCAACGAACTAATTGTGTCTCTTGAGTCAAACCTGTAATAGGAGCGAAGTTTGTATGGCAGCTGTATCTCTAAGCGTATCCACTGTTAAGCCGCTGGGCGAGCGCGTATTTGTGAAAGTGAGCGCTGCTGAAGAGAAAACCGCTGGTGGAATTCTTCTTCCTGATAATGCTAAAGAAAAGCCTCAAGTAGGCGAAGTCGTCGCTGTGGGACCTGGCAAGCGCGATGACAAAGGCACTCGTGTTGAGTTAGAAGTCGCTGTTGGCGACAAGGTTCTCTACTCCAAGTACGCTGGCACAGACATCAAACTCGGCACAGAAGAGTACGTTCTGCTCTCAGAGAAGGACATTTTAGCAGTCGTTTCATAAAGTTCTGAGTTCTGAGTTGAGAGTTCCGAGTTAAAACATCTGCTTAACTCAACACTCAAAACTCAACGCTCAACACTCATTCAAAACTCAAAACTCAAAACTCAAAACAACTGAGGAACTATGGCTAAGCGCATTATTTACAACGAAAACGCTCGTCGCGCCCTGGAAAAAGGGATGGACATCCTAGCTGAAGCTGTGGCTGTTACTCTCGGTCCTAAAGGCCGCAACGTGGTACTAGAGAAGAAGTTTGGCGCACCACAAATCGTGAATGATGGTGTCACCATTGCCAAAGAAATTGAATTAGAAGATCACGTTGAAAACACGGGTGTCGCCTTAATTCGTCAAGCCGCCTCTAAGACCAATGATGCTGCTGGTGATGGCACCACGACTGCAACCGTTCTCGCTCACGCAATCGTGAAAGAGGGCTTGAGAAACGTTGCTGCAGGTGCGAATGCAATTTCTCTGAAGCGCGGGATTGACAAAGCCACCGGCTTCCTGGTGGAAAAGATTGCCGAACACGCCAAACAAGTAGAAGATTCCAAAGCGATCGCTCAAGTTGGTACTATCTCTGCTGGTAACGACGAAGAAGTTGGTCGGATGATCGCCGAAGCGATGGATAAGGTGGGTAAAGAAGGCGTCATTTCCCTGGAAGAAGGGAAGTCCATGACCACCGAACTGGAAATCACCGAAGGGATGCGCTTTGACAAAGGCTACATCTCTCCCTACTTCGCTACCGACATGGAGCGGATGGAAGCAGTTCTAGAAGAGCCTTTCATCCTGCTGACCGACAAGAAAATCACGCTTGTCCAAGACTTAGTGCCCGTTCTAGAGCAAGTCGCTCGTGCCGGTCGTCCTCTGATCATTATCGCTGAGGACATCGAGAAAGAAGCTCTGGCAACCCTGGTGGTTAACCGCCTGCGGGGCGTGCTGAATGTGGCTGCTGTCAAGGCTCCTGGTTTTGGCGATCGCCGTAAAGCAATGCTGGAAGACATTGCCGTTCTCACTGGCGGTCAGCTGATCACCGAAGACGCTGGTCTGAAGCTGGAAAGCACCCGCTTAGAGATGCTGGGCAAAGCTCGCCGCGTCAACATCACCAAGGACAACACCACAATTGTCGCCGAAGGCAACGAAGCCGCTGTGAAGTCTCGTTGCGAACAAATCCGCCGTCAAATGGACGAAACCGATTCTTCCTACGACCGCGAGAAGCTGCAAGAGCGTCTAGCTAAGCTGGCTGGTGGCGTCGCCGTCGTCAAAGTGGGCGCTGCTACCGAAACCGAAATGAAGGACAAGAAGCTGCGTCTGGAAGATGCCATCAACGCTACCAAAGCTGCTGTGGAAGAAGGTATCGTTCCTGGCGGCGGTACAACTCTGGCTCACCTAACTCCTCAGTTGGAAGAGTGGGCTAGCGCCAACCTGAAGAATGAAGAGTTGACGGGTGCGATGATTGTCGCTCGTGCTTTGGCTGCTCCTCTGAAGCGGATTGCTGAAAATGCTGGTCAGAATGGCGCTGTCATCGCCGAGCGTGTCAAAGAGAAGCCCTTCAACGTTGGTTTCAACGCGGCGACGAATGAGTTCGTCGATATGTTTGAAGCTGGTATCGTTGACCCCGCTAAGGTGACTCGTTCCGCTCTGCAAAATGCCGCTTCTATCGCTGGCATGGTGCTGACAACTGAGTGCATTGTGGTTGACAAGCCTGAGCCGAAGGATGGCGCTCCTGCTGGCGCTGGCGCTGGCATGGGCGGCGATTTCGACTACTAATCGCCATAGTTATTGAGTAAACTTTGGGAGCAGCTTGCAAACTGCTCCCATTTTTTTAGGAGTAGCACAGCTTTACTATTCTGGCTTTAGATAAGAGGGTAGAGACGCGATTAATCGCGTCTCTACGATTGATCGCGTCTAGAACAAACCATCAAAATTGTCTTGACAGTCTAGTAGATAGGAAAGTGAAGTATGTCTATAGACTGCTGGATTCATCAGATCAGGACTTACGCAACTTGCGCGACATCTGAGGGCAACCACAGGGGATTGCCCCTACAAAAACGCTATATGTATAAGCTTTGCGTAAGTCCTGAGATATCGCCTCACGTACTCGGAAAGTTGAAAAGATATCGGGTCTCTTGTAGATACATTTGAGCTTCCAGATTCAGGTAAAGATAATTTTATAAATTTTTTTAAGTAATTCTTGAATTATCTTGGACATGCACTAGATAGGAAAAACGCGCTCTTACTTTACATGGCATAGTTTTAAATATTCCTTCAAAGAATATGCGCGATCGCCAAATCTCTGTAGAGACGCGATTAATCGCGTCTCTACAGAGATTTATGACATGGTTTAAAATCTGTTTTTAGATTCTTTGGGCGGTAAATTTGCTGGGTTTTCAGAGTCATCTTGCCATCTCAGAGGGTTGTTGACGATATAATGTCTCACCTGACTCAAAGAATTTTCATCACGGATAATGCGGTCATCAAATCGCGGTTGCCAAGAAAAGGCTGGGTTAATTTTTCCAATTTCGTATTTGCATCGTCCTTTGTACCACCGGATAACTCTGGAAAGTGAATCTTTCGACAACATTGGATTATGTTGTTTGGTAACTCCACCTCTTCCGCCCATATTGTCATCTGTAGAGACGCGATTAATCGCGTCTCTACGATTAATCGCGTCTCTATTTTGATGAACAACCAGAATGCCATGAATGTGATTTGGCATTATAATAAATTCGTCTAATTGGAAATTTGGGAAATAATTAGTAATTTCACACCAATTATTTTTTGCAACTTTACCTTCTGCTGATAGTTGCATTTCCCCAGCCGCTAGATCACCGAAAAAACATTTGCGATCGCGAATACAGATGGTGACAAAATACCATCCATCATTAGCATAATCCCAACCTTTCAAACGAGTAGATTCAATCCGATACTTATTTTTAAAGAGAGTCATGTAGTCAAAAACATATTTTTATAGAGGAGATTAATTTTGTCTCGATTAGAGTTGCGCTCATAAATTACTTGATATCCCTTCACTTTTCAAACTTCTATATCAATTTTGTCTGAAGTGAGGATTGCTGCCACTTCTTGTAAAAGCTCGTTCTGCTCTTTTTGAATTGTTTCTAGCCTAGAAGAAATCTCTGCCAGCCTTTGCTGTTTATCCTTCTGAGTAGGTTGAGAAATTGAATCTGGTAAAGCTGGAAGTTCGGCATTTTTAGCACTTGTCAGATGTTTAAATGCTAAGCCCCCAAATTTGCCCATTGATTGAAAACTAACTCCAAACAAGAGCTGAATTAACTTAAAAGGAGCTTTTAATATTGATAAGCTAGTTGTTTCAATTAAGCGACCGACAGCTTTGATTAAGCTCCCAGCGATCGCTACTGCAAACAATAAAATAACTAAGCTGACAATTGGGTGATTCGTCGCCCAGATGAATATCTGAAGTAGCCGCAAGACGGAGGGGTGAGCTTGCAGCCACTCATTGATAGAAGAAGCGATCGCTGTTTGAATGGGATTAGACATAGCACTACTAGAGGAAAACGCTTTTTGCTACGTTTGTTCTTATATAGTCTTTGGTTCCTCAATCGTGATATTATCGCTTTCCCGAACCAGCGCGATCGCTCTCTCATACCTATTTTTCACACAGCACTTGCAAGGCTTGAAACCGCACGCGCAGCCTATCTCTTGGGTGGCTGGTGGGAATTTCTACTGAATCAAGGCGTTGATTCGGCAAGAGTTCCCACTGATAACTGCGTAGTAAGTGGGCGGCTACAATTTTCATCTCCATTTTCGCAAATGCTATCCCAATACAAATTCGCGGCCCACCGCCGAAACCAATTAAACTAAAGGGACGTTGCTTGTGTTCTTGCCGTTGGGGGCTGAAGCGGTCTGGATCGAAACGCTCTGGTTCGGGGTAAACCGTTGGTAGTCGGTGAGTCCCGATAATCGAATACACCACCTGCCATCCAGTTGGAACATGAAAGCCATTAAATTCAAATGGTTTGACGACGCCGCGAAATCCGCCGCCGACAGGCTGATGTAGTCTTTCAATCTCAGAGAGAATTTGGTCTAGATAGGGCATTTGCCCCAATTGTTCTAAATTCACCCCTCCTGTAGCGGCAAGCTGCTGCTGTTCTTCCCTGGCGCGTTGCAGCACCTCTGGGTGACGGGCTAACTCCAGGCACAACCAAGTCAGCATTGAAGTGGTCGTTTCATGCCCAGCGAATAGTAACAGCATCGCTTGGGCGCGAATTTCTTTCTCGCTCATGCCGTTACCGTCTTCATCCTTGGCTTGTAATAAAAGGCTGAGAACGTCTTTAGTCGGATGTTGCTGGCGATCGCGCACCACTTTGCTCAAATGTTCTAAAATTTCGTTACGAGCAGCGATCGCTTTCCCAAACTGCGTAAACGGTAAAGGCAGCGGGTTGATGGCAAACAGCCCATTTGTTAGCCTTGTAAACAATAGGCTCAAACGAACCGCTTCTGGCCCCGGATTTGTACCCAGCAATAATTGACTAGCAATATCAAATGTTAGCTGTTTGAACTCATCAAACCAGGTAAATTCCTGTTTCTGCTGCCATTTTTGGAGATAGCTTTGCGTAATCGACTCCATTGTGGCGACGTAGTTTCCTAGCGCTGCGCCATGCAAAGCTGGCATCATCAGGCGGCGATTTCTGCGATGCTCCTCGCCATCTTGCACAAACAGGGATTCGCCCAGCAGCATTTTAAAATTGTTGGGCCACCCCTCGCGCCACGAGAAACAATCCATGTGGCTGGAGAGGACAAATTCAGCTGCCTCTGGCCCCACCATAAAAACTGTAGGTTTGCCAATAACATGACTCTTAAAGATAGAGCCATACTGCTGATAGCGCTTTTCGATAAATTTGGGGTCGAACACAAACGCGAGTGTTTCGCCCAGCATCGGCAACCCCATCCTGCCAGGAGGAAGTTTATCGCTGTTCATTAATTGTTAATCTTTGTTAAAAGTTATAAAAAATGAAGTATAAATAGAAATTTTATCTTTCTTTTATACTTCATTTTTTTGTTTGTCTAACCGCTAAAGACTGTTGTCAACCCAAGTCTAAATCCGTCACGGCTCCGACACTACTAGAAGAGACTAACTTGGCATATTTTGCCAGTACGCCAGTTGTATAACGGGGTTTAGGCGGTTGCCAAGCGGCGCGACGACGTTCTAATTCTTCATCAGGTACATGAAGGTGTAACAGACGATCGCGTGCATCAATTGTAATCGTATCGCCTTCTTCAACGAGAGCGATCGCGCCTCCTACAGCCGCCTCTGGTGCTACGTGACCGACAACCATCCCATAAGTCCCGCCAGAGAAGCGTCCATCGGTAATCAAGCCGACAGCATCCCCTAATCCTGCACCAATCAGGGCAGAAGTAGGAGCCAGCATTTCTCGCATTCCCGGACCCCCCTTGGGACCTTCGTAGCGAATCACCAAGACATCTCCACGGTTGATCTTGCCAGCCAAAATTGCTGCTAAAGAAGCTTCTTCAGATTCAAACACCCGCGCTGGACCTGTGATTGAAGGGGTTTTCACGCCGGTAATTTTGGCGACAGCCCCTTCTGTTGCCAGATTGCCTCTCAGGATGGCTAGGTGTCCTTGGGCATACATCGGGTTATTCCAGGGACGGATAACATCTTGGTCAGCGCGGGGCTGTTCTGGGACATCTGCCAAGACTTCAGCAATGGTTTGTCCGGTGATGGTCAGGGCGTCCCCATGTAGCAAATCGCGTACCAGGAGCATCTTCATCACCTGGGGAATTCCACCGGCTTTGTGTAGGTCAGTGGCGACATACTTACCGCTAGGCTTCAGGTCGCATAAAACGGGCACTCTGGCTCTAATTGTTTCAAAATCATCCAAGCATAATTCGACGCCAATGGAATGAGCGATCGCTAGTAAGTGCAGCACAGCATTCGTAGAACCACCCACTGCCATAATCACCGAAATCGCATTCTCAAACGCTTTTCGGGTAACAATCTGTCGCGGCAAAAGTTGTTTTTGAATTGCCTCTACCAGCACAAAAGCAGATTTCTCAGCACTTTCTGCTTTTTCAGCATCTTCTGCTGCCATTGTGGAAGAATAAGGCAAGCTCATTCCCATCGCTTCAAAAGCAGAAGACATCGTATTAGCGGTATACATCCCGCCGCAAGAACCGGCACCCGGACAAGCCTTGCGTTCTACTTGCAGCAACTCATTCGTGTCAATTTTCCCGGCGCTGTGTTGCCCCACCGCTTCAAAGGCACTCACAACCGTCAAATCGCGCCCGTTGTGATTTCCGGGTTTAATCGTACCGCCATACACGAAAATAGCCGGAATATTCATCCGAGCGATCGCAATCATCGCTCCCGGCATATTCTTATCGCAGCCTCCAACGGCCAGCACTCCATCCATACTCTGCCCGTTGCAGACAGTCTCAATCGAGTCGGCAATCACCTCCCGCGACACCAGGGAATACTTCATTCCTTCGGTGCCCATTGAAATGCCGTCGCTGATGGTAATCGTGCCGAACATCTGAGGCATCGCCCCAGCCACCTTAGCCCCAGCTTCAGCCCGTTTCGCCAACTCATTTAACCCCATATTGCAGGGGGTAATGGTGCTGTACCCATTGGCAATTCCCACAATGGGTTTCGTAAAATCTTCATCTCCAAAACCAACAGCACGTAACATAGCCCGGTTGGGCGATCGCTGTACGCCTTGGGTTACGACTTGGCTTCTCAAATTCTCCGGCATTCTCTGTCCTTAAGATTGCTTTTCCTTGGATCGGCTATTCTCTTTGCAGGTTTGGCGTTTGAGACAAGGTCTCTCCATATAACTAGATTACAGGAATCTTCCTGTCAAAGAGCTACCTGCTGACAGCTACCAGCTGGCAGCTATTTTGTAACAATTAGATTTAATTGGGCGGAGTTGATCCCTCAAGTTAGGAATAAGATTCAGTAGCTAGATTTTAACCGCTAGCTCTAATGATGATCTAGGAGTTTCCAGCCTTGTAAATCTTTGATAGAAAACGCGCGAACTGATTTTTTGGAGCGCTTCGCGATCGCAACGCCTCCGAGGAAATTCCAGGCGCGATGAAGCCTAGTGACTTTATCCCACACTTAACCTTACGGTTATAGTGTAAGCTTTCTCAACCTCACGGCTACTGGTTCTAGTATTTAACAGGCAAACTCGCTCAAGCATCTACACCGAATGTCCAACCATTTAGCTGAACCAGGCTCCAAACGCGAGTTCCACCGTTTTTGAGTCCCGCTCGAAGTGAAGGATCTAAACAAATGTTCGCTCTACCTGTGTACCCAGGAGGTTTTACACACTCAAGGGTTAGGGAGTGTAACCTCCTGCCTCAACGTGTCATGGTTCTGTGTCGAGCCAAATCGTCGATTACAACCTTTATTTTTGGCTTTGAGCGTCTGTCATCCCACCATTGGGCAGCTCTTGGCATAGACTGCGATCGCTATTTTCTTGCCTCTCTAAAAGAGGGTTTGAACCCCATCCCTAACGACTGTAGCGGCAGTACCCTGAAGGGAGGTCTGAGATGGATGCTGATGAACTGAAACGGCTCTACGCAGCAGGTGAACGAGATTTTCGAGAGGTAAATCTGCGGAAAGCAGACCTGATGGGAATTGACCTCAGCGAAGCGAACCTGCGGGGAGCAGACCTGCGCGAAGCAAATCTAATTGGGGCATACCTAATGGGAGTGAACCTACGCGAGGCAAATCTAAATGGAGCGATTCTCCGCGCTAACCTCAGTGAGGCAAATCTGATCGGCGCTAGCCTGATTGACGCCAACCTGAGCGAAGCGATTCTGACTGAAGCGAGTTTGCGCGCTGCCAATCTCAGCGGAGCCAACCTCGCCGGAGCTAACCTGAGTCACGCTCTTTTGAGCGAGGCAATTCTCCGCGATGCCAATCTGACGGGAGCCAAACTGATTGATGCACCCCTGAGTCGAAGCAACTTGACGAATGCTACCTTGATTGGAGCTGTGCTGGAAGGTGCTAACTTAACGAATGCCATCCTAATTGGAGCCAACCTGGAGAAAGCCAACTTAGCAAACGCTATTTTAAATGGAGCCAGTGCAATTGGAGCGAATCTCACTCAAGCAGATTTGAGTCGAGCCAAGATGAGCGGAACCAATCTGACAAATGTCATCTTGATTAAGGCCAATCTGAGGGGAGCAAATGTGAGTTGGGCGACTCTGCGAGGAGCTAATCTCACAGGAGCTAACTTGTACAGGTCAAAACTCTGCTGGTCAAACCTGACTGGGGCGATTCTCATTGAAGCAGTTCTAATTGACGCTAACCTAAATCGAGTCAATTTCCGTGACGCCGATATGACTGGTGCCATTATGCCAAATGCAGCCACGCACGAGTAGCGAACTGACTTTTTGGAGCGCTTCGCGATCGCTAGCAAGATTTTAGATTGGCAATTCATCGAAAATAAATCTAAAATCCAAAATTCCTAAGTCCACGCTAACCGGAAGCAATTTAGAGGCAATAGAAATGGATGGGGATGAGGTTTTAAAACGATATGCCGCTGGAGAACGCGATTTCCGGAAGTTAGATTTGAAGGCGGCAAACCTGGAAGGAGCCAACCTGGGTCAGGTCGATTTCAGCGAGACGATTCTGGAAGGAGTTAACCTGGCAGGAGCCAACCTGCGGGGGGTAAACCTATCAGGTGCTGACCTGAGTGGGGCAAACTTGAGTCGTGCTGACCTGACGGGTGCTGACCTAACGGGTGCTGACTTGATCGGGACGAATTTTGATAAAGCCAGACTGATTGGTACAAGGCTAGTTAAGACTGAACCGATTGGAGCTGAGCTGACTGGAGCTAACTTAACTGGGGCAAATCTGACTGGCGCAGATATGAGAAGGGCAAATCTGAGCTATGCCAACCTCAGCGATGCAATCTTGTGTGAAGCTAACCTAAGTAGCGCCCTACTCATTGGCGTAAATCTGAATAGAACCGACTTGATTAAGGCGAATTTGACTCAAGCTGACTTAAGTGAAACCGACTTGAGCGGAGCCGATTTAAGTGGAGCCGACTTGAGCGGGGCAATCTTGTCGGTGGAACACTTTACACCCAGCGAGCTTGAATGATCCCTCATTGCTGGTATATTTAACTACCAAACCAAGTGGTAGAGACGCAATCACCGCAAGTCTTCCATAATCTAAAATCCAAAATATCATTTTGGATTCGACTCGCTTGAAAATATCAAGTTAGGGGCGCACGCACTGTCTACCCAGCATTCACAAGGTAAACAAATGAAAACCAATAGGGGCAGGCACGAAGTGCTACCCCTAAGTCAGAATGTCACGAAAACAGGAGAATGAGAAACTTACGGGTTGATCGAATCCCCACCAACAACTTGCCCTTTGAGAGTTTTAAACTCCTCGGACAACTCCTGACGATTAGAGGCTCGGAGTAAGTAACGGTAAACAAACCAGGCTGAGTAACCAATTCCCACCAGTTCAAAGGTAGGCGCTAGCAGGGGAATATCATTGAGCGCATCCAGAACCGCCAGCGTCACCTTCACGGTGATGATGCCAGCTAATATTAGACCCACAGTGGTCAGCGGGCGCTGGTACTCCGAGAAGAACTCACCCAAGTAATCTGGCAGTTCTGCGAAAAATGCGGAAATTTGTTCTCCAATTTGCTGCCACTTTTCCGTTGATTCCGTGGCTGGGGGTAGCGCTGCCAATTCCCCTGGCGCGTCAACTCTCACCTCTACCTGGGTTTTTTCGGTGTCTGGGGCGGAATAGTCAGTTTGCATGGTGTCCATATCCTCCATATCGTTGTTTTAGTACAATTGTGTATCGTTTAGGCAAGATAGCTGGGTACAATTGCGGGGTGAATTCCTCTTGCCCATATTATCAGACACCCCAAGACGACTTGATTGAGTCCAGCATTTTTCTGTTAAGACTTAGTGATAATCGGGCGAACGGTCTCTATGCATCTCCCAAAAGCGGGACGTAGCTAGAGAAAATTAAAAATTAAAAATTAAAAAAGTTTTTAGCTGAATCTACGCTATACGGATATAGATTAGAAACAAAAGCTGAAAAACATAATTAGCAAGCCTTTCGGGAGTAATTAAGCTCAATAAGCTTTCGGCAATCCATAGATTGCCTTAATGAATTTTTTATTTTTATTTTTAATTAAACGCTACTGGTCGTACTCCATCACTTTGGCGTAATCGCCCAAAGCATAGCAAGCCACTCGGAGACTTCCCAAAGCCTGCCCTTCTACTCGACTGTCTTGGAGGATTCGCGCTATCCTCAAGCGTTGCTCGTAATACTCAATTGCTTTAGCATAGTTGCCCAATGCCTCGGAAGCCACTCCTAAATGCGAAAGTGCCTGCTCTTGGGAGCGGAGGTCATCAGTTGCCGAAGCGATCGCTAGGCGTTGCTCTCCGTAGTCAATCGCCGCAGAGTAGTCCCCGACTGCGTAGCAAGCATTCCCCAGATTTCTGAGAATCTGTACCTCAATGCGGTGGTCTCCAGTCTGCTGCACGAGTGCTAAACGCTGCTTATAGTAGTCAATCGCTGCTGAGTAATCTCCCAGAGCGTAGCAAGCATTTCCCAAATTTCTCAGGATCTGACCTTCTGCCTCACGGTCTTGGAGATCCCGCGCTACTATCAAACTCTGATGCTGGTACTCAATCGCTGCTGAGTAGTCTCCCAGTGCCTTGTAAGCCAGTCCGAGATTGTTCAGCGCCGCCACTTCTGCACTCAAGTCTTTCAGTTCCCGCACGACTAGCAGACTTTGTTGCTGAAACTCAATGGCTTTGGCATGGTTGCCTAAGTGACGGTAGGCATTGCCGATATTTCCCAGCGCCTGACTTTGCAATCGCTGGTCTTTGATACTTTGGGCGATCGCTAAACTTTGCCCAGAATACTCTACCGCTTTGGCAAAATTTCCCAAGGCATAGTAAACTAGCCCCAAATTGCCAAGAGTTCTTCCTGCTCCTCGCTGGTCTTGAAGTTCGTAGTAGACCGTGAGTGCTTGTTGAAAAGATATTCGTGACGCCTCAAATTGACCGTTTTGGTGCTGCTGGGCACCTTGCTCCAGCAGTCGGTCAGCTTCTCTCTTCGTGTAATTATCGGTTGTCGGCAGATGTTGGCTATGAGCGCTAATCTCTGTGGGAGGAACAACAGTGATGCGTTCCTCCTCAGGTAGGTCGCCCTTTTGCTGGCTGTTGTGATGGTTAACGCGGCGATCCATATATTTTTCTCAACACCTTGATTCGCTTAGCACCGACTTGCAGTATGAGGCTAGGTCGTCTCTTTTTAGTGTTCCCGGATCGGCTTGTTAACCTTCTATGCTTTGAACAAATTTTTCAAAAAATTTTACAAGTTATCGATCCAAGCGTTGGAATGCTACCCCTGCTTGCCACTTGACTAACGCTGCTTGGGACTCGGTAGACGAAAATCGATAGCGGGTTTGTTCCCGACATTTTCTGAAAATTCACGCCTCCCGGCTAAAACTTCAAGTAGATACAGGCGTTAGAGCGCGATCGCTATCTTGAATTCCCACTGCATTTAAAGCTGTTTCGGTACAGTATACTTCACACGAATTATTCGGACTTTCAACCAGTTTTACCTTATGCAACTTTGCTCCCAGTTCCCGGATAGGCTCTTGCAGAAGATTCCGGATATGAATGGCAATATTCTCAGCCGTGGGAACAACTTGGGCAAAATAGGCGATATCCTTGTTCAGAAAAGTATGGTCAAACGGCTCAAGCACATAATCTTCCACTACCTTGTTTAAAGCTCCTAAATCCACAATCATGCCCGTGCGCGGATCAATTTCGCCTTGAACTGTCACTTCCAAGTGGTAGTTGTGCCCGTGACCGTTGGGACGAGCGCATTTACCATAAATCTCGCAGTTCTCTTCGTAACTGAGGTTAGGATGAG
Source organism: Coleofasciculus sp. H7-2 (assembly GCF_042747725.1). Classification (NCBI taxonomy): domain Bacteria; kingdom Bacillati; phylum Cyanobacteriota; class Cyanophyceae; order Coleofasciculales; family Coleofasciculaceae; genus Coleofasciculus; species Coleofasciculus sp. H7-2. Next base: position 3,709 of record NZ_JBHZGO010000018.1, on the reverse strand, counting down.
CCAGTCTGTGAGCGGCGCTAAAGTGGGTACTAATCGTCAGATACGCTTCCATTCCGTTTCCTTGATAGTCGGCCCAGAGTTCGGGATGTTCAAATAATTGAATATTTACCAGCGGTAAGTGCGGTGCTAGACGCTGCCAAATCACCCGCGCGATGTTTTCTGTGGTAGGCAGGGTTTGTTGAAATTCTGACCAAACATCGTTTAGATAACCGAAGTCTAGCTGGCTGGTCACTTCCTGTTTAATCACCCGTTTGACTTCAGACAAGTTTTGCACCATGCCATACTCATCCAAATCCCCGGCAAGGGAGACAAACAAAACGTAGTTGTGTCCGTGTCCAGGCGACTGAGTGCAGCGACCAAACGCTTGTATATTCTCCGCTTGACTCAGTTCTGGCAGCCAATAACGGTGGCTCGCCGAAAACTGAGCGCGGCGGTTGATGATGCATCTCATAAGTCCAGTAACCAGCAGAATTATTAAGTTACGTAAATCATTACCTTATATTTAGGATAATCTAATTTTCAGCTTGGGTCTCGAATTTTTCCTGAAAAACCGCATCGGCAAAGTGAGAATTCAAAAGCTAGAATTAGCTATTCTTCGGCTCTTGAATATGCCACACTAAAGAACGGGAGAGAGTAGGCGCAGGTGGTTGCAGATTTGCCGTTCGTGCGAGTCTGAGGAAAGTCCGGGCTCCCGAAAGACCAAACTTGCTGGGTAACGCCCAGTGCGGGCGACCGTGAGGATAGTGCCACAGAAAGATACCGCCGGGACAATTAAAAATTAAAAATGCAAAATGAATAATTTTTAATTGTCCCGGTAAGGGTGCAAAGGTGCGGTAAGAGCGCACCAGCAGCGTCGAGAGGCGCTGGCTCGGTAAACCCCGGTTGGGAGCAAGGTAGGGAATCATGGTTGGTCTTTTTCCGGTTCCGTTTTAAAACCGCTTGAGGCGTCTGGTAACAGGCGTCCCAGATAGATAACCGCCCTCCCAGCGGCACTGCTGCTGTGGAGAACAGAACCCGGCTTATGACCGACTCTCTCCCTTAATTTGCTTAAGTGTTGTTAACAGGAGCTAGAGAGGCGAGGGTAAGTCTAGGTGGAGAAACCCTCTTCAACTGGCGTCTGAAAAAATTGTGTAAATTGAGCGATCGCTTATCAAGTCTCCCCGGCAAAAGAGTACGAGCAAAGCATTCTCTGCAAGGATGAGCAGCCGGAAAAGTAATCATTTGCTAAGGATAAATCAATCTAATTTATAAATTCAGTGCAGCGAGTTCATCTAATAATGAACTCGTTTTTCTCTTGATGCAGTCACAAAAGTCAAGACTTCAAGAAATTTCGGATAGCCACCCGTAACATTTAACGATAATCTGTCTGCCAGAAGCGATATTTACACGATTTTGAACTCTTGTTAATCAGGGTGGCTTAGTGGACAGATCATTGTTCCGCTCGATTGCGAACCAATACCAAGAATTGCGAGGTATTCACACGAGCGCAACGATGAACGTTATCGGCAAAGCAATCGGTGAGAGTAGATTGATTTATGTTGAGGATGTGCGCCAAAATGGTTTGATGGAACCCCTGATGCCCCAGGTCGAGGCGCTGTTCAGTGATGTGGCAAAAATGATTGGGGTTCCCCTAAGCCCAGCACATTTCAATGAATCTCAGCTATCCTCCTCGCCAGCATCAGCTGCAAAATCTGATCCAAAAGTTAGGGCTTCCACAGCAGGTACCAGTGCAGTGGTCGCTCCTCGACTTAGCGCTCACCCACTCCACAATTTCGACAACGGCGAACTATGAGCAATTGGAGTTTTTGGGGGATGCGGTAGTGCGGATGGCGGCGTCTGAATTTTTATGGGAAGTTTATCCTGATTGTTCCGTGGGTGAATTTTCGGCAATTCGGAAGGTACTGGTGAGCGATCGCACTCTGGCGCGGATTGCAGATAGTTATGGACTGGATCGCTACCTGTTAATTTCTGATAGTGCCGCTGGTGACAAAGCAGGTCTTACCTCGCGGTTGGCAGACGCCTTTGAAGCGGTGTTGGGTGCCTTATACTTGAGTACGCATACATTGGAACTGGTGCGCCCCTGGCTAGATTCTCACTTTAAACAACTGGCGTCCGAAATTCGGACTGACCCAGCCTACCAAAACTACAAGGACGCCCTCCAAGAATGGACGCAAGGTCATTACCAAATACTGCCAGAATATCGCGTCAAGGAAACCAGACGACTTCACGGCGATCCAGAGCGTTTCACCGCCGAGGTTTGGCTGCAAGGGCGTCGATTGGGTCAAGGCAAGGGACATTCTAAAAAAGCTGCCGAACAAGCTGCTGCTAGGGAAGCTTTTTTAGCGATTAGGAATTAGCCTAGTTTATGGCTAATTGAAGGCTGGCTAATTGCGAATGACAAAGAATAATTAGCCAGTCTTCAATGAACAACGAACAACAAACGACGATGAAAACTGGAATTGCTGTGTTGGGGGCTGGGCGCTGGGGTGTACACCTAGTGCGGAATTTTCTAGAGCATCCTCAATCCCGTCTAGTCGCGGTATTAGACCCTAACCTTGAGCGATTAGAGGCACTTCGAGAGCGGTTTAAGCTAGATGAGTGCGTGCTTCTAACAACCGAATGGTCCCAGGTGCGACAGATGCCGGAAGTCGAGGCAGTTGCGATCGCTACCCCAGCCACTACCCACTACACCCTGATCGCCGACGCCCTCCGGCAAGGCTATCACGTCTTAGCAGAAAAACCACTAACCCTCGATCCGTCTGAATCCTTGGAACTGTGCCGATTAGCAGAACAACAGCACCGGCAACTCTTCGTAGACCACACCTATTTGTTTCACCCAGCGGTTGAACGAGGCAAAACCGCAATCCAATCAGGAATTCTCGGAGATTTGCGCTATGGCTACGCCGCCCGTACCCATTTAGGTCCTGTGCGCCAGGATGTAGATGCACTCTGGGACTTAGCCATCCACGACATTAATATTTTCAACAATTGGCTTCAGGCAACGCCAACTCAGGTGCAAGCGGGCGGTACCGTCTTTTTGCCGGAAGAAGCCGGAAAGATGAAAGATGAAGTAAATTCTCACACTCATCCCTCATCCCTGATTCTTCATCCTTTAAGAGACCTTGTTTGGGCGACACTCACCTATCCCAGTGGCTTTCAAGCCTTTATTCACCTGTGCTGGTTGAATCCTGATAAACAGCGTCGCCTGTGCGTCGTGGGGAGTGAGGGAACTTTGATTTTTGATGAGTTACAAGCAGAGGCACCGCTAACCATTCAGCATGGACGCTTTGAAAACACCAGTGCTGGCCCTTATACGCCAGTCAATCAAAGCCGGGAAGTATTGAGCATAGAACCGGGCGAACCTTTAGGGCGAGTTTGCGATCGCTTTTTGGGCTGTATCCGCCAGAACCAATCTTCAGAGATTTCTTCCGGATGGGTGGGTGCCCAGCTGGTACAGATTCTTAGATGTCTGAGCGAATCTTTACAACAGGGAGGACTTACGGTTACAGTTCCCCAGATGATTGACTCCCAAAACTCCTGAAACATGAATAGGACTTAGGCAACATCACCACATAGTGTGGGGGTAATGTTCTAGACGTGTGGCTCGATAGTTAAATTAACAAGCCAAACTCATAGCGATTGATGAACAGTCCAATCACCACATCATGTAGCCAAATGGACTTGGAAAAACAAATCGTCTTGCGAGTGA
>NZ_JBHZGO010000017.1:0-43172 GCF_042747725.1 Coleofasciculus sp. H7-2 | reverse complement strand
TTCTGACCATTTTTATTAATATGAGTTGACTGACATTCAGGGCATTGCATAATATTGCATCTTCATGAGTGTTTTTTTTGGCGCTCGCACGATCGCTCGCTTTATCATACCCTAATTCAGCAACGCCGATTATTTCAAAGCGAAACCCGTCAATATTCCTAAGATCACGATCCTGCTAGACCACGGTGATCACATTGACGCTTTGATTGAGGCGTTAGAGCAGGTTTATCCCGATATCATGACGAAAATCAGCTTTGAATTGTCAACGAAACCCTCGAAACAAGAGAAAGCAGCACAAGGCAAAGCGGGCTTTGTCCCAGCAGTGGCTCGCTGGGTCATCGAACGATCGAATGCTTGGATGGAGCGCTGTAAAAGTCTCGTGAAGAACTTTGAGCGCACTTTATCTCATGCCACGACCAAGATCAATCTCTGCTTTGTCAGGTTAATGCTGAAGCGGCTTGCAGCCCCTTCCTGAGATGTCAAATGGGTTCTATAGGCCAAGCGCTCTGTCTGCGTAGGTAAAATCTGCACTGTAACTCAGGTCGCTTTCGGGAATAGGTAGTTTAAAACCTTGATAAATATGATGGGGAAAATACCTTTCCAAGTAATGTTTAAATCGAGCCTCCGATGCTCCCTGCTGAGCCGTACTATAGCCCTGTGTAAGAACGAGCGATTGGGTTAGTCGGGCGTGTAATCTTCTTCTATGAGCGTCAATAGTTTTGTTGTCGAAAAGCAGTTGCAGTTCGTACTCTTTTTTCTGGTTTGCTTCTCGGTCAGGAAGGGATTTTGGATAAAACCGACCGACAGCAAGTTTTTTGAGAGCAACTATAAGAATGCAGCAACAGCTTAGTAAAAGCGGGAGTAATAACCAAGTAGGTAAGTTAGTAAAGAATATAGCTCCAACTAATAGCAGGAAATTGATAGCCAGCGCTAGTTGTAATAGTGCGCTGCTAATCCCCTAAATACCTAAGTTTCCTTTTTTCCAGTTCCAGTAGGAACTTTATGTTATTGCCGTAGCCAGCATCAATTAGTACGATACCTGGTCGATATCCTCTCTCTAGGCTTCGGTCAATTAACTCTCTTCTAGCTCTGGCTTTATCAATTGGCGATCGCTCAAATTGTCGCCATGACCGAAGTTTAGGTGTAGGAGATGTCACTTACTCAGCCAACTCACCCCAAAGCCTTTGAAAAGATTTTCCTGAAGAATCAATTTCAGCTTGCTGATCGAGAAAACCTAGAAAATCTTGGCATTCATCAGAATCATCAGGAAAAATCGTTAACAGTTCCAGATATTCGCGGGTTCGGCGCGGCACGTTTCTCCCATTTGGGTCATTAGGATTAGTGCCTAGAATAACCTTGGGATACATCCGATGCCAAATCCGACCCACTTGACTCATTCGACCGACAAAACCAGTTACGGATGAGCGTTTAATACTAAGTTCAGGTTGTCCTAGGCTACCGTCATTACGTTGATAAGGTTGATGAAACCATTGAATCGCCAAAGAATCATCTTCATCTTCCGCAATCCGTCCCCAAACCTCCACATTTTTAGGATGCCAGATTTCTCGCCAAGGAGCTTTATTGTTAGGTTTAGCCGTAATCCCTTGCAAACTCATCCACTCTTTTGCTGTCTGTTGCACTGCTTCAATAAAAGGTGCAACCTGGTTTAAATTTCTAACCGGAATTGCTTCAGCCAAAGAGTTTCCATGCCATTGCCAATGACAACCGATTAACGGTTTTTTCTTGTTTCGGTAATAGTTATCATAAAATTCCCGATGATCTGCCCGTCGCCAAGACTTACCAAACCCACCGAATAACATGGTAAAGCGCATCAAGCCACGAATCAGTTTCTTTAAACACTCCTGTTGTGCTGCTGCTAAAGATTGAGTCAACAACCAACGCAGTTCACCTGTCACCTGATAAGTTGGTTCACCATAGCCAGCCTGGAATGGTTCAATCTTTAAATGAGAAGATTTAAACGCAATTGCCAATAACCCTTGTGTGCCCTCTCCCCGAACACCACCAAACAACGTATCGACTAAATCCTCCGCTGTTTTATCTCCCGTCAAACCGCCAAAAATGCGTAAAGCATGACCCCGCACAGCTCCTCTAAAAATGTTAGGACGAAATTCTCCGTCTTCACTATCTAGTAACTTAGGGGCTTGTCCTTTTCCTGTTAGATGACATTTATAGAGTAAATTACCTTGAGTTGGGAGTGCTTTTTCTTCCTCTCCCTCCAAACGGGCTTGGGCTAAACCATAGCCACTACTTACCCGACACCCCAGCCCAAACCCTAATGCTTTTTCCCAAATTTGCCATACTTCATCCCAGTTAGTATCCGGCAGTAAACTAGAAATCCCAAATTCAAATGTGGGTTGATAAAGGGAAATGAGAGCAAAAGCACTTTCTCCTCTTGGTTTATCGCGGGTATCGGTTGTTTTGACTTGCCATCCTTGCTGCGGATGGACAATATCAAGCAGATTTTGCGTCCAATCATTAACGGGATAGCCCCCATGAAACCGCAATAAACTGGGTTCATCTCCATTTTTGGTCAGTCGATAACGTTCTCGTTGTTCGGACGTACAAGCTTGACAAAATATCCCTTTCATGGAGCTACCGGGATAAAACGGGAACCCATAAGCCCCCATGACTGGGCGAATAATTCCTTCATCTTGCCCGCCGTTGGTAACAAATCGCCAAGGAAAGGTATAGGTATGGGTTTTGACATCTTCGCCAAATTCTGGCTGTTTAGTATCTACCCGTTCAATCCATTCAGATACCCAACGTTCACTATCTTGTTCCTGTTTATTTTGGTCAATAAAGTGAAGTTGCGATCGCCCTTTAATTTGGGCGCGAAACATCAAAGGAATTTTCTGCTCTGGATCTGGAAGATGAGACATAGGATTTACTCAATTCTATCTGAACAAATTTAACTGAAATGGTATTGACTTAAGCAAAAACTCTGGAGGTTAGGTCAAGGAAAAAACGGCAATTTCTATAGGTGTTGGGTTTAGCTATTGCTCAACCCAACCTACAAACAACCCTGTTTGCTGTTCCCTGTTCCCTGTTAACTAGATGAGGATGTCCCTTTATAGCGTTGTGTCCACCAAACAAGGGCATCGCACAACTGACTCAACACGGCTAAGATAATGCGTTGATCTTCAAGATCGAGTTTCCACAATTTCTGCGCCATAGCTTCAACGGCTGAGGTGTTGTTGACATTAACAACATCGTTGGGAATTTTAATTCCGGCATTTTTCATTATCTCGACTAAAGCATCCCAAGTTTCTTTCCAGTAGAGAGATTTATTAAGTTCTTTAGCTTGTAGTCGTAAATGTTCTCCCCAAAACCGTTCTAATCCATAGGCGACGGTTTCTCGCATTTTAAACGCTTGATTAAGGGAATCGCGATCGCGTTTTTTCGCATCTAAAATTAGCTGTTGGGCTGTTTGGTCTATGTTAGCTGTGCGAGTTGTGGTATAAGATTTCCAAGCCATTAGTGATTAGCCTCCTGTGTTTCCGTTTCAGTTTCAGATACGTTGAATCCATCCCCTGCCAGGGTAACTTTACACCGACCAAACCCAATAGATTCCAAACCACCAAAATACAGTTCTTCTGTATAAGATTGATTGGGTTCAGAAGCCTTGAAAGGTTTCCAGCCCTTTTGTTTTAAAGCAAGGGGAAAAATTAAGATACTTCCCACAGGTAAAGCTTCTACATTGAAGAATGCACCTTTCTCTGTATCAACTTTTTTCATGTCATCTAAAAGTTTGACTCGACTTTGCCGATAGAGCGCCATATCATGTAATTGAGCGATGTCGTTGTTATGAACAACTACTAACTGATTAGGGTCTAAATCTGTCCCAGTTGGAATCCAAGGAGATAGATCAACTTCATGGTCAATTTCTAAAAAACCGAGATTGAAAAATAAGACTTTTTTCCTTTGGTTAACTCCTGGCTTGGCTTGACTAACTCCTGATTTTGCTTGATTAACCCCTGATTTTGCTTGATTAACTCCTGGTTTGGCTGGGCTAACTCCTGGTTTGGCTTGGTTAATCTCTTCGTTAACCTCTTCTGGCACAACTCTCGCTTTTAACCCTGGAGACGCAGTATAAGGAAGAGGAATGGACGTTTCAATCTTCGTAATTTGCTGATAGCGTTTCAGGAGTAAAGGACAGCTAACCCAAACAATCGGTTGACCAGGACAAAATACAGGTAGCCAAACAAGGGAAGCATATTCAAATTTAACCATAGCTTCAGTTGTGCCGCCGTCTTTTTGTCCAGGTTCAGCAATAGCTTCATGTCCGTACCACTTATTTGTTTCAGTTGAATTTTGCCCTCGCATATCTGCCCGAAACCGTCCCCGAATCGAACTGCCAGGAATTATTCCGGTTTGGGTAAATTGGTCTCGAAAAATTAGGTTGAGATTGCCGCTTTCTTCTCCCGCACTTGCACCCACATGCAAGGGCGCTTGAGTTTCAATAATTCCGTAAGCTTTATGATACATCGTTAAGTCTCCAAACTATATTAAATGCGCGATTTTTACACAGGTAAAGCTAAGCCACAGCCCCAACGTTTATAGGAATAACCTTCACAAGGGAACCAAGACTTATTCCATTCAAACCAAGGTTGGGAAATCCCCGTTTCCAAAACATAGACAGTTCCAGCGGGGACAGCGTAACGTCCCCTAGCGAGGCGTTTGGTTTCACCCGTTCCTCCTAGCCGATAACGAAAGGGAATAGGACGTTCGGTGAAAATTTGGGCTTTTTCCCATTCTGGTGCTGTTTTCCAGTCCTCTTTTTGCCCAATGGTGGGAAGTCGGTAAGATAAGCGATTAGAACCCCAGACCGCAGGCGAAATCAGGGCAAAATTACCTCCTACAGGTTTATGTAATAGTTTTAAAAGCGTTTCATTAGTAATCTCCTGACACTGTACATCTACCAAATGTCCCTCACCTCCAAAACGGTACCAACCCTCATCAATGGGTGTATTAGTCAAATAAACTAAACAAGTATCCGGATGCATTTGAATTGAATTTTCCAAGAACAAACTGCCCCGTTCTAAACTTGTATCGACCCGACGCTGGTCAATTTCTAAACGCGGATGTAAATGAGGTAAATACTGCCAAGGCACTTCAGAAACGGTCTCAGACTTCTCCCATTCGTTAATTGGTAGCCAGGTTTTAGTATCAAACTTGCCAACTTTTAGCGGTTGCCATTGCTGATTTTTGCTGTTCCAAGCTAATTTTTCGGTAATTTTCCCTTGACGAATTTCTTGCCCATCTTGCGGAGGATTCATCTCGGCTAAATAGTTAAATGGAGTTGGAACGTAAAAGTTTTGTGGATTCTCGGTATAAGCCCAAAAAGGACCCGCTAGAATTAAATCTGGTAGATCTAATCTTTGGGTAGTTTCGCCTCGTTCATTGGTTCCAGGTTTGCTGTATCTAGCAGCATATAATCCCGATACTGTTGCTGCACTGGGGGGAAAGCTATTTCCCGATCGCCCCACTAAGTTATCTGGCGAAAGAAATGGACCAGCACTGCCATATAGAAAACCGAGAGGTTGGATAATAATCAGGTGACAAAACATAATAATGAAATCTTACTTGAGGACAGAATTAAATTAGATGCAGACTAGAACAAATGGAACCCAACTTTAGCCAGGTTAATTACCCACTTATTTAAAGCTTTGATGTTTTGTTTTTCCTCGTCATGGGGTTGATTGCCTAAAATTCCAGTTTTACCCTCTTTATCCCACAGATGAGTTTCTAAACATTGGCGATTTTCTTTACCCAAGTAAATCTCAAATAGACCAAGTGCAATTTGTGTTTGTCCCTCAAAAGCATGGTGAGATTCTAAAGTCGCAACATCATTATAAAAATGCGTCCAGTTGTTTTTTTTCTTAGGGTTATTTTGCTTTTCCTTCAAAGAGACTAGTATATCTCTTTGTCTGTCTTGGTAACTTTCTAGAAAATTTTGCAAACACCACCAAGGACAAACCCATTCTAGGTGATTCCCGCTATTAAATAGGATACGGATAGCGAGGCGATCGCGTCCTTTTTTCTTAGCTGATTTCTCTGCATCTCGACAGTGTTGCAGCACATCCCGTTGAGGTACATTAGGGGCAGCCCAAACTAAGCCTACACTCACCGTAATTTTTTGATCATGCTTTTTCCAACAAGTTTCGGGGAATTGATAGAACCAATTAAGGCATTCTTGCGGCTTTAATGCAGTCTTATCCTCTCGGTAGAGGACACCAAAAAAATCATCTCCACCTGCATAAATAATTCGTCCATCCGCCGCATCTAAATTCTGGCGTTTAACTCTATCTTCTTGAGAAGGCGGTAAATAATACTTCAGCTTTTTACCCCATTCCATCATCGCTTTGCTAAAAGTCTTGAGAGATTCAGCTTCATCTTTACCTTGATCTCTCAACTGCCGCAGATACTCGCCAATCTTATCCCCATCCCCTTGAAACCATCCTGTCCATAATTTATTTTCAAATCGGTTTAATTCAACAAAACTTTCTGGAACTTCAACGCTAGGAAGATCTGTTTCTGCAAGATTTAATTGCTTGGCAATTGCATCTAAGGTGATTAACCGCTTAATTAGTTCAGGAATACTCAATCGTTCAGAAGGGTCGAGAATAGCTTCCCCTAGTTTCTGACTCAGACTTTCATGAAATTGCTTAATTTCCTGAGTTTGTTCTGCCATACTAGAGGAGAGGGGATGAGTTTTATCGGTCATGCGAGGGTATGCGATCGCTTCCGTCCCCGATAGTGTTGAACTTTCTCCCTGCCAATTAATCCCTGTCCAATTTCGTTGAGTTTTAATTTGATTCAGTTTGCGGCGGGCATGAGTAATTAGAGTGGCATCTTTTTCAGTGACTCCAGCTTCTTTTTCTTGACAGAGTTCTTCTTCTTTGCTTTGCGCCCAAAAAAACTCCCAGCCATGATTTGACCAAGCATTCCATTGTCGCTGCCATGTATAAGTAAAGGTCTTTAATTCCTTCTTGATGGTAAAGGTTTTTACTTCCTTCTCGATGTATCCACGGCAGGTTTCTACAACAGTTCGCCAAGCCGTATTAAAAACTTCCTCTGCTGTTGTTTTCGGGAAATCTCCTGCAATAATAATTTGGTTGGGTGTTCCTTGCGTCAGATTAATTAACGCTGGAGACACAACAGAACAACCATTTTTTTTGGCGGCATTGCAAATCGCACAAGCTAAATAAGAGAGGAGAAAAGAACTGCCATATAAGTCCCGCAGTTTGCGCGATTTTTCGATAAATGCTTGAATTGGAGCAAAAGTAATGATGGTGTAACACTGATTAGCTTTTTCCATGTTCAGTTACAGCGTTTGGCTATTTGCTTGTGATTGCTGATGTCATTAGTATAAACATGGCTGGAAAAACCCTTTTCCAAAGTTTGATATTCGCAGCAGCTTAAGGACTTGACCAACTGACACCCTACGAGTATATGATTCCACGATGACAGCCCTTTTCAACGAGGGTGATAGCAGCCAACGGTTGAAAGCGATTCGCCGATTAATCCATTCAACGTCAAGATTCCAATGAGGGAATGATTATGCAATCCGCCACACAGACACATCACCTCGATCCAATAACCGCTCAAGCCTTCTTGGAAAAGCTACCAGAACATATCAGGGAAGCGCTTTTAGCACGTGCTGCCGAGATCGACTATCCAATCGAGGCGGTTCTAGAGTCAGAGATCGCCTCATCCCTCGATCCAGATGCTCTCAGCTTTGCCGATTGCCTTCCCTCCTCAAGTCGCACCAACGCCTAAGCGATACTCAACCCCCACAAAAATAACAACCAGAAGTACCTAAATAGTTGGTATCTGCCTTAAGCCAATTAGACCCAGGAAACTCATAAACCCAGTCAAGACCATTATCCACATTCAGAAAGCCACTGAGCATACTGTGGATGATGCCAACTCCCGTACTCGCACACAGGCTATTCAACCAGAATACTGCCGGATTGCTGATGCCTTCTACATAACCAACTTTGGCAGCTAGATGATTAATCTCGTTTGCGGCAGACTCTAGGGCAGCGCGATGCAAGTTAATAATATTGCCGCACATTAGACACCACCCACCCCCAAGCGGTGGGACGGTGACGCGACAATACATTCGCGGTGTATTATTCGGTTGCATGTCGATGTGAGTACCCAGACAAACCAGGGGACGCATATATGCTAGGGCTAATTCTTGGGCAACTTGCCGAGAGGAGTGATTGTCAGTTGCTACGACAATCAAATCAGCAGCAGCTACTTCCTGTCTCGCCGCTGCATCAGCAATTGAGGCGGGTATGGCTTTGACAGCAGAACCAGTGGCGTAGATGCGTTTGATCAGGTGCTTGACATAGTGAACCTTATGCCACTGCTGGTCAGCCATTTCCTGGGTGGCAGCAGGTAGGCGATTGAGGTTAACTGATTCTAAGCGATCGGGGTCAATTAATATCCATTTTTTCACCCCCAAACGCCCCAGCAGTTCGGCAAAAATTGAGCCAATGCCGCCACAGCCAATCAAGGCGACGGTGAGTTCGCCAAGCTGTTTTTGCACCCCTTCTCCAAAGACTTGTTGACGGGCAAACATCAATTCTGTCCAATCGCGATTCGCCTCTTGGGTTAGTTCAAACCAAGATTGAGTGCAGTTAATGCTCTCGAATGATTTGCCTTTTCTGTCCCAAATGCGGAATTGAGAGTGTTGGAATGTTTCGTCAAAAACTCCAGAGATTAAACGCGGCTTTTTTTTGAAGTGAGACGAGAGAAATTTAGCATATGCTGATTCATAAAGGTCATCAACGCAGGAAAATTCAGGTTTGTGGCGATCGCTGTGAGTATGAATGTGAACGACATCTAATTGTTCCTTTTCCAAAAATGTCTCAAGCAAGTACTCATGAAATTGCTGTTTCATCACTAATTCACTAGCCGATTGACGTTCGTAGCAATCGGGAGAGGGAACAACCCAAGATTGAGGTAAATATCTAATTTTCTGTTTTGAGACCTGATGGCATTTACAGAATAAGAATCCAATTACTTCTTCATTGTTTGTGCGAGCATCAAGCAAGGTGTGGTGAAATTGATGCCACATTTTTGGGGGAATGTGGAGAGAAATCTGGGGAGATTTTTTGTTGTTCATGATTTTTTTCGGTAATGAGGTGTGTATCGGGAGTTGTAGTTAGGTAAAACTGAGATGTTGCACTATTCTTAAGAAAGTCAATTGTAGGGTGTTAGCGTAGCGTAACGCACCATTTTTTAGGCTTTGGTGGGTTACGGCGATCGCCTAACCCGCCCTACAATTTACTACCCATGTTGTGTTTATTTGCACTCAATCATCTGTGTTAATTGCGTGGCGGGCGGTGACAAATAAAGTTGAGAGATTGTGTCCTCGATCGGGTTGATTGCTAGGTCGCCAGGAGTTAAGCCATCTGTCTTGATTAAAGCCGCCACCCAGTCCGACGCAGTACCAGTACCAGCCTTCATCACTTAAAAAAGGTGCGCCATAGTGACTCTGGTGGGTGAAGTGATGATCTCCCTCGCCAACGGTATTCCAAGGGTAGTTAAGATAGCAGCCAATTGGGGGAAGACGCGGGTAATCTGGTGGCAGTAGGAATAAGACATCGGTATTAGAAACTGTAAATTTCCGAGAAGACAATGGCATTCCTTTAACCAGTACGGCTGTGTATTGAATGCCATCAATGGTTTTACTGCCAACGTGTACGTTTTTTGCTGCTTTTTCTAGAAGTTTGAGTTCGGCAAGTAGTCTCGTGTTGGGTTGAAAACCTGTTTGATTACGATTGATTGCTATTGTCATAATTTCTTTTATCCTTTTACAATTTTGGGAACAGTCCAAACTTTGGAACCTTCTTTGAGGGCTTCATGTTCTTTTAAGGGCTTAGTGCCGCCAAACCCTTCTTCCATAACGTCATCGTTGCCAATTTCTGGCAGTTTAGATCTCAAATCTTCAACGGTTGCGCCATTAGGTAAATTTACTAATTTACCGTTGACAATTGCTCTCACGGTAGTCTCCTTTGTGGTGTTTGAGTTAACAAGAGTTGGCTGTTGATCGCTAACTTTTTGCGGCTCATTTAACTGAGGCGATCGCCACTTTTGGATTCGCTTGAAAATTGCTTTCATTGCAATCTCGTTAATGGTAGTTGAGTTAACAAAGATGAAGAGGATGTTTGTCAAGTACCTTTTAAAACATCCTCTAAGAGAGTCGCTTACTAACGGTTTGCAGATGGTTGAGTTAAGGCGCTGTCTACTGTGGAATTTACCTGTTTAATTGGGGTTTGGTCATGATTAAAACCTAAGACAACAGACCAACTTGCTAAGCCGATAGCTGCCACAATAGTTGTCGATAGCAAGCGGTTATAAATTCGTTCTAACTTTTGTAAGGACGTTTCGACGGAAACAATTTGTTTGAGATAATCTGTTTTGTCATTTTCACTGTTCTCGCTGATTGTTGTCATCTGTAGTTCTAAGTGTTCAAACTGTTGGGTGAGATTTTCAATTTCTTGCTTAATTTTATCTAACTCGGATGGATCTTCGGTGATTAATTTACCGTTGAGGGTCTGCATAATTCTCCTTGGATGAATTGAGATAAGCTTAGAAAAAGTAGAGCGGTAGGCGGGGAGGTGGCGAGATAAAATGTTCATGTTTTGTAGAGATAGCATGGTTTTTGACTCCTTTTTAATCAAAGATATTAGTGTGACCAATTCGGTGAAAATTTTGCTGGTTTTTTTTTTGTTCAAAGCTATCGAAGACTCCAATCAAATCGACGATACTACTGGCAGCAACTTTGAGATCGTTGCCGAGAGATTGTTCGACAGAGGCAACTTCTACCCGCATTCCCCGCCTTCTCAGTTTTTCGGCAAGGTAGGCAAAGTCAGAATCTCCAGTGACTAAGACAACAATATCGGGGCGAACGTCTAAGGCGAATTCAATGGCATCCATCGCCATGACAATATCAATGTTGGTTTCATATTCATCACCCTTGGTTTTACCTTCTTTATGAACTACTAAAAACCCATTACTTTTTGCCCAGTAAATGAATTTTTCTTTAGTTTTTCGTTGTTCTTCAAATCGCTCTCTGGCTGGTGGTAAACCGATATAGATCACCATTTCAATTAGTTCTCGACCTTCTTGCGGGTCAGCAAGATAGTCTCGGATTTTCTGCCAGTCCAGCCTCCTGTTAAACCTTTGTGCAGCCAAGAAGGTATTGTCGCCATCGGCAAGAATTAGTACCCGCCGGGTTGTTCCCATAAATGTTTTGGAATCCTTTTCTTGTTTGTTATTTGTATTAAAACTCAACGGTGGAAAAGGGGTTTTCTTGTTTGAGTGGGAAGTTAGAATATAGAAAGGCTCTGTTATGCAATGTAGCGGTTTGCAGTTGAGTCTAAAAGCGATCGCTAAAAAGCTAAGATCCCCGACTTCTCCAAGAAATCGGGGATCTCCTACCTGATTTTCAGACTTCTTGCTTCAAGTCAGGAAAATCTATAGTTAATTATGTAAATATCACTAACCTACCAATTCTCCACCACAGCGACAGGAACTACCTTCTACACAACGATAGCAATAGGAGCACTCGCATTCGACACATATTGATAAGTTTTCTAATTTATAAGTTGTACTGCAACGACTACAACATTCTCGCACGTTCAGCATTTCGTGGTAATTATTATGACCGAGTGCTTGGAAATTTGCTGATCCAAGGCTGGGGATATATTCACTGAATTCTTCGGATTTTCTAGCTTCGCGACTAGACCATAAAAAAGCCCGTAGTTGATCGTACTCTAGCGGAAACACTAATACTTGTCTATTGCTTTTTCCGCTATTTATCCATTCAGTTAGTCTAGCTTCAGCTCGTTCTCTAAATGTTGCCACTGGAAGTACCTCATAAACAAAACCTGGTTAATTCCGATTTAACTCAATCGGTAGGTTCAATATAACAAGTGCTTGGAATGGGGTCTTTCTAACTAATCCGATTCAATCCAATCGGGAGAAACTTCTCATTTTCATCTACTTAAGCAACAGCAAAACCTGTAAACTGTCGCACGAAAGGAGAGCGAAAAGCTAAAACAATATCTGCTGTCGAATGTCATTGAGTCGGGATTTAGAAAGTGAGCGATCGCAAATGTAATGACTGATCGCTCAAGATGATTCCCTGACTATTTCAAGTTCAGCAGCAATGCCAAAATGGTCGGAGGGGTAAAGCCTGCGGTCATTGGGGGCAGGGGAGGTGAGAATGAGTTGGCAATGGCGCACTCGCAAATGCTGGTTGATAAATATGTAGTCTAACGTACCATGCCAAGGTTGCAAGGTGCGGTTAAGCCACGAGCTGACTAAGTATTTGCGTAACTTGTACTGCCAACTGCGTTGTTTTTTTAAGGGTGTGGGACAGGTATACTCTGGCTCACGATCGTTATATGCGGCGTAAGCTGAGGTAAATTGTTCGCGCATCAGTGCGATTGCAGGTGTTTCGGGCATTCCGTTAAAATCCCCTACGGCTATGATTGGCATATCGGGTGGTAATTTACCCAGCCAGTCGAGGAGCAACTGCACTTGTTTTACCCGTTCGGGATTGGGACCTGGATACCAGTAATAATGGCCGTTACAAAATACCAATGGCTGACCATTCACTTCAACCTGCACGTATTGTGCTATGCGTTCCTGACTTCCCAAATCAAGGGTATCTTGTTGCGTGAAGGGATAACGGCTGAGAATTGCCGCTCCATAATTGTCTGGTCCTTTGTAGGGTACTAGCTGCACGTAAGGCATATTAAGTTGCTGTGCCAACCAAGCGCTGTTGTCTTCTGGAAGTATGACCTCTTGTAGTCCAATTAAATCTGCCTGTTGTGCTGCCAAACCCTCCACCAAAAGTTCGCGTCGCTGTGCCCATGTTTCTCTTTCAAACAGAATGTTGATCGTGACAACTTTGACCACTCTACAATGCTCCTAAGTTCGGACAAAATCATAGGTCTAGAGTTTATTTATTTTCGTTGGGCAAGTTTCTAACCTTACCGATTTAACCCAATCTGTAGGGTTTATTAATGGCCGGGGTGGATGTTGCCTCTGCCCAAGAGTTTCCAACTAATCCGATTTAACCCAATCGATAGGGTCCAATGCTAACAACAACCGCACTGGTGACGTTTCTGTTTCCAACTAATCCGATTTAACCCAATCGGTAGGGATGACGGAGTGCGCCATCAGGTGCCACAGCATTTGGTTTCCAACTAATCCGATTTAACCCAATCGGTAGGGTGCTTTGGGTTTCTGTAATCTCGACAACGAGAATACGGTTTCCAACTAATCCGATTTAACCCAATCGATAGGGTCCAATGCTAACAACAACCGCACTGGTGACGTTTCTGTTTCCAACTAATCCGATTTAACCCAATCGGTAGGGATGACGGAGTGCGCCATCAGGTGCCACAGCATTTGGTTTCCAACTAATCCGATTTAACCCAATCGGTAGGGAAGTAATTCCCGGAGCGGACATGAATGTCGGTGCTTGCACTGTTTCCAACTAATCCGATTTAACCCAATCGGTAGGGTCAAGCCTCGCTCAAAGGTGGAAACCAAGAACAGGCTCAACGTTTCCAACTAATCCGATTTAACCCAATCGGTAGGGCGGAAAAGCCATTCTTTCGTCAGACAATGGCGAACGTTGGTTTCCAACTAATCCGATTTAACCCAATCGGTAGGGTTGCAACTGAAAAAAACCCCTCTTCGGAAGGGAATAAAGTTTCCAACTAATCCGATTTAACCCAATCGGTAGGGCTAAAAGTTTTCTAGTTTTTAAAAGTTGCAAAAAAGAGTTTCCAACTAATCCGATTTAACCCAATCGGTAGGGCTGATTTTCTGGGTAGGAGGTTGAGCTAGAGTTGGACAGTTTCCAACTAATCCGATTTAACCCAATCGGTAGGGTGTTTGGAAAGTTGTTGTCAAAGATTTGACTTCAGGTTTCCAACTAATCCGATTTAACCCAATCGGTAGGGCTAAAAGTTTTCTAGTTTTTAAAAGTTGCAAAAAAGAGTTTCCAACTAATCCGATTTAACCCAATCGGTAGGGCTGATTTTCTGGGTAGGAGGTTGAGCTAGAGTTGGACAGTTTCCAACTAATCCGATTTAACCCAATCGGTAGGGTGTTTGGAAAGTTGTTGTCAAAGATTTGACTTCAGGTTTCCAACTAATCCGATTTAACCCAATCGGTAGGGCGCAAGTTCGTACTCAAGCTGGCGTTGCCCAAAGTTTCCAACTAATCCGATTTAACCCAATCGGTAGGGTCCTGCGCCCAGCTCTGGAACCATTCTTTAACGTCTTTCCAACTAATCCGATTTAACCCAATCGGTAGGGGTTAGAAGCTTTCAATCCCCCTCAACGTTGAGAACTTTCCAACTAATCCGATTTAACCCAATCGGTAGGGATAAACCCATCAGGTCTCAGCGAAAGCGAGACCTGGAAGTTTCCAACTAATCCGATTTAACCCAATCGGTAGGGCTGATGACAAAGGGGCGGGTCGGCGCGATGCATGAAAGTTTCCAACTAATCCGATTTAACCCAATCGGTAGGGTAAGGGACACATTCCCCTTCGTACTTGCCCAGCCCAAAGGAGTTTCCAACTAATCCGATTTAACCCAATCGGTAGGGCATACACCTAAAAGGAGAAAAAAATGGATCTAGTACTTTCCAACTAATCCGATTTAACCCAATCGGTAGGGGGAAGAGATACTCGGGGAGGTAGAAAGACAACTAAAACTTTCCAACTAATCCGATTTAACCCAATCGGTAGGGCTGTAAAGTGACCGGCAAGGTCGATATTTCCAGCTTTCCAACTAATCCGATTTAACCCAATCGGTAGGGAATACGGCTTCCGTGAGGTCGCCTACAACAATGGCCTTTCCAACTAATCCGATTTAACCCAATCGGTAGGGGGAAACGGCATACTGTGAGTTTGCCCAGTTCTGGTTCGCTTTCCAACTAATCCGATTTAACCCAATCGGTAGGGTTTACTTTCAGGGTGTCAAGCAAAGGTAAATGAAAATCTTTCCAACTAATCCGATTTAACCCAATCGGTAGGGTTTTCACTGGGTGGACAGATTGGTGACAATTCTGTCCTATTGTTTCCAACTAATCCGATTTAACCCAATCGGTAGGGTCGAATAAGCCGATCACCACCACCTCTGGCTCCAATGCCACTGGTTTCCAACTAATCCGATTTAACCCAATCGGTAGGGTACTCAAACTTTGTTGATTTGGTTTTTCGGTTCCTCCTTTTGTTTCCAACTAATCCGATTTAACCCAATCGGTAGGGTACTGCTCCTGCTTACGGCACTGCAGATGGAAACACCGTTTCCAACTAATCCGATTTAACCCAATCGGTAGGGGCGGTCGTACTTTCCAAGCGGAAAGCACAGGTACTACGTTTCCAACTAATCCGATTTAACCCAATCGGTAGGGTTCCTCAAACTCCGTTTCCAATGTTTCCACAACTTTCGTTTCCAACTAATCCGATTTAACCCAATCGGTAGGGAAGTTTGCCGAATGTTCGAGAACAATTAGGGATAGTGGTTTCCAACTAATCCGATTTAACCCAATCGGTAGGGAATGCCATTGTGGGTGTTCCATTTATATAGCAGAGGGAGTTTCCAACTAATCCGATTTAACCCAATCGGTAGGGACTACAAAGCTGGGGGGCTTGGTCACAATTCACAAAAGTTTCCAACTAATCCGATTTAACCCAATCGGTAGGGGGCTTAATTTTCCTTGCTGGTTGCCATGGTAGTAAATCGTTTCCAACTAATCCGATTTAACCCAATCGGTAGGGTTAAATAAGCAATTTCGTTCGGCGACCACTAACAAGTGTTTCCAACTAATCCGATTTAACCCAATCGGTAGGGTTAAAAGGAACTAAAAAAATGAACGTAAGATACAACCACAACCGTTTCCAACTAATCCGATTTAACCCAATCGGTAGGGAAACATTAGTTTCTTCAAAAAGGACAAGTCCATGCGTTTCCAACTAATCCGATTTAACCCAATCGGTAGGGTGACTACCCATCGGAGTGCAACGGCGGGGATGCCAACGTTTCCAACTAATCCGATTTAACCCAATCGGTAGGGGTAAAAACAACGGGACAGCAACCGCTGCCCCCGTTAGTTTCCAACTAATCCGATTTAACCCAATCGGTAGGGGCGATTCTCAAGGCAGATTGCACAATCAATCCAGGGTTTCCAACTAATCCGATTTAACCCAATCGGTAGGGACAACGATTTCTTCAAAGGCCCTGGGTTAATCCTTTTTGGTTTCCAACTAATCCGATTTAACCCAATCGGTAGGGTTTCCCCTCGTTTACTTGGATTGAAGGCGGCGCTTACAAGGTTTCCAACTAATCCGATTTAACCCAATCGGTAGGGTTCCACTGTTGCTCTTCGGACAACTGGTGGAGGACTGAAGTTTCCAACTAATCCGATTTAACCCAATCGGTAGGGGAAATTTTTCTAGTAGAGGGCGTCCTGTCCTTACCCGGTTTCCAACTAATCCGATTTAACCCAATCGGTAGGGCACAGCTTACAAGCCTATTCCAGCTAGCACGAGCGACTCAATCGTTTCCAACTAATCCGATTTAACCCAATCGGTAGGGACCCTGATTTTAGGGATCGAGCGATCGCGCGGGGAAACAGTTTCCAACTAATCCGATTTAACCCAATCGGTAGGGACGTGGCGCAAGAAAGCCCAAGAAGCAGAATATGTTTCCAACTAATCCGATTTAACCCAATCGGTAGGGTCCAGCTCTGGACATCTGGATCTGGGAGTTGCCAGAGAGTTTCCAACTAATCCGATTTAACCCAATCGGTAGGGTTCAACACCTCCAGTGCTGAAGTTCCAAGGTGCTGTTCCTGTTTCCAACTAATCCGATTTAACCCAATCGGTAGGGGGCTAACGTAACTGTTTCCTCCGTTATTTCTGGTTTCCAACTAATCCGATTTAACCCAATCGGTAGGGCTGCATCTCAAACGGGACAGCTCAGTAGTAATTCGTTTCCAACTAATCCGATTTAACCCAATCGGTAGGGGCGCTGGAATTGAATGGTCGGGAGAAGTCCGAGGTTTCCAACTAATCCGATTTAACCCAATCGGTAGGGGTTTTGTTTACCAAGCTTCTCCACAATATAGCTTGATAAAGTTTCCAACTAATCCGATTTAACCCAATCGGTAGGGCTTCTCCACAATATAGCTTGATAAACAGACGAAAAAGTTGTTTCCAACTAATCCGATTTAACCCAATCGGTAGGGCGGTGAAAAGCAAAGCTAATTCAGTTTTGTTTACCAGTTTCCAACTAATCCGATTTAACCCAATCGGTAGGGGAAAAGCAAAGCTAATAGTTTTGTTTACCAAGCTTCTCCGTTTCCAACTAATCCGATTTAACCCAATCGGTAGGGGAAAATTACGCCTCATCGAAATGAGAAAAGTGTTTTTTAGAGTTTGTTTCCAACTAATCCGATTTAACCCAATCGGTAGGGTGGGCAGGCTTCTTTCAATCTGAAGCCCGGAATGGTGGGTTTCCAACTAATCCGATTTAACCCAATCGGTAGGGTTTGGAAGTATTAGAGGGAAATCAATGTCAATCTTAAGTTTCCAACTAATCCGATTTAACCCAATCGGTAGGGTGAAGATATAGTTATTTACAAGCATCAGCCTGGTGAAAAGTTTCCAACTAATCCGATTTAACCCAATCGGTAGGGAAAATGAAGAAAAGTGTTTTTAGAGTTTTGCTAATTGTTTCCAACTAATCCGATTTAACCCAATCGGTAGGGTTTGTGGTACTGTCAAAACTGCCGGCGAGATGTGCCGGTTTCCAACTAATCCGATTTAACCCAATCGGTAGGGAATCTTAAAGTTGAAGCCTAGTGACGAGTTAAACTTGATGTTTCCAACTAATCCGATTTAACCCAATCGGTAGGGAAGTGATATCGTTCAGTCCCAGTGGAGGATTATATCCGTTTCCAACTAATCCGATTTAACCCAATCGGTAGGGTTCTGTAACCCTCCGGGGGGTAAGGTAGATAATAAGTCACAGTTTCCAACTAATCCGATTTAACCCAATCGGTAGGGGTTTTTACATTAGGTAATTTAAATACTAACGGTAATACAGTTTCCAACTAATCCGATTTAACCCAATCGGTAGGGCGCTTCGTGTCCTTGGGATTGCGACGGTCACTGCTAATTCGTTTCCAACTAATCCGATTTAACCCAATCGGTAGGGCTTACCGCCCTTCAGTGGTAGGAAGTGGCGCAGTAGAAAATGTTTCCAACTAATCCGATTTAACCCAATCGGTAGGGCTTGATTCTTTAGCTTCACAAATAGAAAGTATCAAGTTTCCAACTAATCCGATTTAACCCAATCGGTAGGGATAACTGTTTTAGGACTTGGAGCACTATTAGCTCTGCGTTTCCAACTAATCCGATTTAACCCAATCGGTAGGGTTAACTTATTGACTGCTGCTAGTTTGCTTGCTACTGTAGTTGTTTCCAACTAATCCGATTTAACCCAATCGGTAGGGAGTTCGTCTAGCAGCCCAAACCCAGTAAAGGTTTCAGCCGCCGAATCGACACACCTCTTAAAAGAGTAACATATCTTTCCCAAAATTGCTCAAAACACATCCCTCAAACCCTTTCCCTGTAAGGCATCGACACACCTCAACGAAAAATATAGGGTTTCGACGATTTGCCGAGGTGTGTAGATGAACATCTGAAAACTCTCCTTAAAATGTCCTCAAACCTAGATAACATAATACTTTGGCGGTGGTTGGGGTGCTTCCCCACCAATAATTAACGACCTCGATACAGCTTCCTGCGATATCCAATAAAATCGCACATTATCCTCAATCGGCTTAACTAACTTTTGCACCTTTTCAAAAAGCTGCCGCATTTCCTCCAAATTTAAGAAACATTCAAACACAGAAAGTTGAACTCTTCGCCCATATCCCTCTAAAAAATTGGACAACTTAGTACGTCTTTTATCATCAGGAATATCATAAACAACAACGACTAACATTTACGTAGCTCTTAAAAAAGCTTCATAGCCAGCCCCAGATAATAAACTACGTTTATATCGTCTGACTTGTAATTGAATCGCATGACGATAGGTGACTGGAGACTGCAAATCTGGATGGGAAACTTCTTCATTCATCCGAGTTTCAAACTGTTTGAGAAAAACCCGTCTTGCTGATTGATTTAAATAGACCCCTCCCGTACTAGCGGCTACATCAAAATCTTGTGGTTTGAACACAGAATTATTAATAATCATTAAAACCAAGCCATCAACAACAACCGACCTCATTTCCTCCATCAAATCAAAAGCTAAATAAGGCTTTTGCTTTTCCCCATAATGAAAATTACCTAAATAAGGAGAAAGCCCCTCAGCGATAATAAAACTCAACACATTATTAAACAAAAGCGTGTAACCAAAACTCAATAAAGAATTAACTGGGTCTGTTGGCGGTTGACGGTTACGCAGACAAAATTCAAACTTAGAATTAGTAATTAACTTCCCAAACGCTGGAAAATACCTCGCCGCCCCTATCCCCTCATAACCGCGTAACGTATCTAAATTATCCACCAACTCCAACGACTCAATATCTTAATTGATGCCAAAAATCGCCTTCTCCACCTCCCTTAGTTTGCGCTTGCGGTTAAAACGCAACAATAGCTGCTTAGAATTCATCAACTTACCATAGACAATCGCCTTAGACACATTAAATTGAAAATCCGCATCACCGCGTTTCTCAACTTGTACCAACTCATTCTCTAAATGCCTTGACTCAGCACTCCATAAATGACCGTGATATTGACCGCTTTGACTAAGAAACAACACCGCTATTTCTGATTGCAAACAAGCTTGAATCACCGGAGTGGATAATTGAATATTGCCAAAAACCAGAATTTGCTGCACTTCTCGAATCGGTACTTCAACCTTCTGTTTTTCAGACACATGAATGATAAAACGTTGGTAATCCTTATAGATACTCGTGCCTTGTTCGATTAGATAAATAGCTGCCATTTCTCGATGCCAAATATTTTTTTGAAAAACACTATCATCCTCCTCGCTTTGAGGAAGTAATTCCGTTTCTACTTCTGCCAGAAAAGGTTGATGTAAAGTCGCAATATCTCTTACTTCCTCGTCATTGTCCTGACCTAACCCTCCAACTTCCTTCCCTTGTAGAGAAGGGGAAGAAAACTGACTTTCCTCTCTTTGTAAGAGAGGGTTTGGGGGAGAAGTTTCAGCGTTAGGACTTTTTTTTGACCTTGCTGAATGAAAGCGGTGGGGGGCAACTGCGGGAGGATTGCCCCTACAGATTTCATCCCCCAATTCAGCAACGCCTTTTTTTTTACGTTTATTCTTACGTTTAGTTAGCCCTAGAATTATGCCCTTAACTTTCTCTAAAGCTGACTTCAGACTCACTTCATTTGCATCGATAGGAAAAATAGCATTTTCAAAAAAACCATGACCTAAAAACCGAAACCCACGCTCAAAATGAGTAATTTGGGTTTTCTCGGTATGCATCGTCAATCCTATTGATTCCAATAAATTGACAATTTCTAACTTGGCTTGTAAAATCCGCTCTTGAGTCCGGGCTAAAACCAGAAAATCATCCGCATAGCGCACCAGCTTTAAATCTGTTGCCGTAACCAACTCATCAAACTCATGCAAATAAACATTCGCCAAAATGGGAGAAACAACCGCACCTTGAGGAATACCCTTTTGTGGCAATATCAACCCTTCCTCCGTTAACACCCCAACTGATATCCAAGATTTAATCAAACATAAAATTCTCGGATTATCGATGTGTAACCTAACTTCTTTTAATAATCTGTGGTGGTCAATATTATCAAAAAACTTGACAATATCTGCATCTAACACCCAACGATATCCCAGATCTCGCCACTGTGCAACTTCCTCCACCGCATTGATGTAAGATAAATTAGGACGATAGGCAAAACTGGCTTTATTAAACTTCTCCTCCATTAACGGATAGAGTACATTTAATAAAGCCTGCTGGACAATCCTGTCCCTGACGGTGGGAATTTTTAACTCTCTTTGCGTGCCATTTCGTTTAGGAATAATCACCTGCTTGCAAGGGAAAGGTTGATAAGTGACATTAGCAACCGCATCGCGTAATTGATAAATATTAAGAGTTTGATTGCGAGCAAATCTATCAATAGTTTCCCCATCTCCCCCCGCACAACCGCGATTTTCGGCTACCTTTTCCCATGCACGTTGAAAATTTTCTAAACGGAGGAATTCATCCAGGATTGCAGTTGGAGAAAATTCTCCGCTGTGGTAAGACTCGTTAGGAATTGTAGTAGTCATAAGCTGTTCAGCATTCAAACTATGTATTGTCTGTTCCCCATTCCCCGTTCCCTTTAATATGACAGGCAGTAAGAAAAGGGGCTTTCCAACACCTGAGATAATCAAAAAAAAGCAGATGGATAAAAGGATTAACTTATGTCTACCGAACAATTTTTTCCGACGGTACAACGTTTAGAGAAACTTGTGCCGGAATTACTACAAGTTTCTAATAATCTTTCCCCTCAAGCCAAATCTAATTGCCTCATGCTTTTAGCAAGTGGTGCGAGACGATGGGTAATTTTACGGTCATTATACGACCCCGATAGTCATTTCTTTATCGAATTTGAAGCCGAACTATTTAACTGTGCTGATTGGTTAACTAAGTTTAAGCAAATAATTAGTAATTATCAATCTCATACCTTAGAATATTGGTTGTTTGCTGACTACACTGGAGTAGTTAAAAGCCAGTTTATTTCAGTCTTAAAATCTAGATATAACCTAGAAGATAATGACATTCAAGAATTATTATCAATTTCGATATTTGCTACTACAGAGCGCACCTTCCGCAATCAATTTACTCAGTTAGCTACCCTCAAAAATCAGATTTTAGAACGAAAAGTTATTAATGAAAAGACTAATTCAAAAAAGCAGATTCACAAATTTCGCAAGCGATCGCCTGCTGCTATACTTGAAATATTAGCAACCAACCAAAGCTTTGATTCTGACGTAGCTTTAGAGATTTTTACCAATGAAGTATCAGCGATCGCCGAGCTTTTACTCACAAAAATTAATGGCGAACAGCGCTTATTCATACATCACGAATATGTAGTCAATGAAGAACTCCGTGAGGCATCAGCCGACTCAGCAGATCGATTAAAAGAACTTTGGAAGATTGCTCCTACCCCACCCATTCAAATTACTTATTACAGTGCTTACTTAAATAAAACCACAAAGTACATCGTTTACCCAGTCTGTCTTTATTATTATCAAAGAGCTTACTACCTTTGTGCATTTGGTCAAAGACCGCAGCGAACTGAGGCTCAACCGCAAATAGGATGGTATAATTACCGTTTAGAACGGATAACCCGACTCAAAACCTTATCCTGGGATACTGCCAATTTACCATTTCTACAATCAGAAATTATTAACCACCCTGAAAACTACAGTCCTGATTATATCCAACAAGAATTAGACTCTGCTTATGGCTTTGATTTTTATGAAAATGTCGGTTTAACTCTCCTCCGTTTTGAGGCAAATTTTGCCCAATGCTACATTGACAACTCCTTCCGTCATCCTACCTTTGAGAAGCTGGATAGCCATAAAGATGCAATAGCTTTAATTAAGCAATTAGAGTTACCAAATCAAAGAAAACTCATAACACACATTAACCAGTATCCAGATGCAGCTTACTATACCCTTCGCTATCGCCAAAATGAAAATAATGTAATCATGCGACTGCGAGCCTGGGGACCTAAAGTAGAAGTAATTTTCCCCCAACAGTTGCGACAGTGCATGAAGCAGGAAATTGAACAAACCTGGCAACTCTACAAAGATTCTCTAGATTAAGCTGCTACTTTCTCATCAAGTTGCAATTCACACTGTCTGAAAACATAGTTAATAGCACTAAACAGTTTCTCAAGCTCCTGAATGCTATAAAAAATAATATTTCTGGCAAATGTATTGGCTTCTAGTTTACCAAATTGCCAGCGATCGCCGTTAGAAACAATCCCGAAAACCGTCATTTGTAGGTCTTCATTCAGTTGTTGTGCGGCAATCATTTCGGCTAGACACTGACCCCATCCTTCTTCAAATTTATCTTGCTTTGCTTCAATTAAAAGGAAGTAAGGTTTATCAAAGACAACCTTTCCCAATGGAGAGCGTTTCGCCAAGATATAGGCGGGAAATCCTGAAAGATTTTCATCACAGGTGAGTGACTCGTGACTCCACAAAAGGAACTTGCTGCGATCGCACTTCCAGACTTCTTTTAAAACGGGATAAATTAAATTTTCACAAATGGCAAATTCTGAGTTATCAACAACTTCTTCCCCCATGACGGTTTGTAAGTCTTCTCGGAAGTAGTCAGAGATGTTAAACTCTATTTCACCGATGAAATTTGCTTCGGTATAGGTAATCTGAAATTCTTGGACAACTGCACCAATACTCTTGTAGCTACTGAAAGCCATATTGACCTCACAATTTTAAGCGTTTAACACTTGTTCCACGACTAGGCTCAGTTGTGGGAAAATTCGCGAGACTGTTGCTTAACACGACCTTCCATAGCAGCAAGCTGCAACATAAAAAAAGCATTTAGATCCTCAGAATCATACTTAATCTGAAGCAGCCGCCGCAGTTTGTCTTCGTCTTCAAGGGTTAAGTAACCCACACTCAAGGCTTGTTGGACAACTTCACGAATCATAATTCAGTAGACCTCCTGTATGAACACACCCTGATTGGCGTTTCGGACTATTTAAAAGAACAGAGCTATTGTGGCATGGTACTGGAAGAGGAACTTTCCAACGAGCTATGCTATCCAATGGGAGCCAAGGCGGTTATTGCGACAGGTGCAAGATCTCATTCCAACGCACCAATAACCCGCGCTAGTTCCTCCACCATCGGACTTGAGTTTGTCTGGCGAAACAAACTTATCAGCGAATGGTAAAACCACAATATTCCTTCCCTACCAGCACCAAATACCGACCAAATTGCCTCCCCTTGTTGTTGGTAATCGCTGAGGAGCGATCGCCCATTGTGCAGCTTATCCGCCAACGCCACCCGACGTACAGAAGCTGAACCCTGACGCAACTGTTCGAGATACCGTAGTTTGCGCTCTTTCCACGGCGGCTTAGGCAGGCTATCGAACTCAGTGCAACCATCAACAATTGTGACTACCCTCTCTCCAAACAACTTCAGGATTTCGGCGCGTGTAGCTACCCCCCCTTGGTCTTCTACCGCATCATGGAGTAAAGCCGCGATCGCTTCATCCTCATTCCCCCCATCCTCTAGCACCAGCGCTGTTACACTCAACAGGTGAGAAACATAGGGAACACCAGATACCTTGCGGATTTGTTCGGCATGAAGATGGTTGGCGTAAACTAGCGCCTTTTCAAATCGCTCTGTAAGTTTGACTGTGACTGTCTTGACCATGTGTTTAATTCTCCAAATTCTTTGTAGGGGTTTAAATCCCCATCGAGTTTCCTGTCCCTATTCCCTATTCCCCGTTAATTCCACACACCTAGCGAGTTAGTAATTTCAGCACCGCTTCCAGTAGTTCTTTCGGTATCGAGAGTGCCTCACCACGTTCCCAAGGTCCAGCAACGATTTCCAAGAACTTGTCATTGGGTAACACCTCAAAGCGCTTCTCCCGGACACTGTGAATCACAACTAAGGGTTTGAGTCCACCTCGCTTGCCGCAGAAGTCATGCCATTTAGAAATCTCCTCTGGCTGACTACTGATAATGATGTAGTGAGTACAACGGTGCAGCAGAACGACATCTTTTGGCTTAGGCATACCACCAAAATCTACCAATACTAGCTCCATCCCTTCACGCATACTACTAACAGCATTGGCATGATAAAGAAAGAACTGTTCTGAACCTTTGGCACGAGCACGCTTACTGAGTTCCTCTGCTAAGGGTCGATTTTTCATCTGGGCAAACCAGTTGCCTTCCCCATCCCACTGCGCCCGCTGCAAGAAGATGTTTTTGTTGGCTATTTCTTGCTTAAAAGTGTGGGCTAAAGCATAGCAGAGAACACTCTTGCCACTGTTTGGCGGTCCCCCAATTAAAATCGCCGAGCATTGTGATTTATTCACCAACTGAAACGCATCACCAGCGACCATCTCCTTGCAGCGGCTAGCTACTACGATAAATGACCCTAAAGGCACGCTGTAGCAGCCTACCCAAGGCAATGCTTGGCAGCGCTTAACCAGATAGCTGTATAGCCAAATTGGAGCTGAACCCCACAAGACTAACCCCCGGCTTTTGTCTAACTCAGCTGGCAACTCTAGCTCACTTAAGATAGCAGGCTTAAGTTCGGTTACAGTAATATCAATTTCTAAGCATTGGTAGCGATCGCCATTGCGATCGGTAACTTCTGTCACCGTCAGTTGCAACGGTTTATTGAGGCAGGCAACCATCGTCAATGACCTCCATAAATCCTAGTTAGGCAGCTTTAACTGGACAACAGACCCCACAGAAACTTTGGGTGTGTGGGTTTCTACTACTACAGCCCCTTCCAAACGAGGGTCGTAGCACCCCACCCAGGCTGTTGCATGACATTCGTGGACTAGGTAGCCATACAGCCAAATTGGTCCTCTGCCTTCAATCACAACACCTTGGCTTGATAGAATACCTTCCGGCAGTTTCAATCCCTTCAAGTCTTCTGGTTCGATAATGCCATCTAAGCTAGGAAGGTGGATTCGCAGATGCCCATAAGGCAAACCGTCTGCGGTTTGATGGGGAATAAGCTGAAGTTGAATCTTATTCATCAGTATCGGTAGACTCAGCAGTAGGAATATTGGTACTCTAACAGCTATCTGGAAATACCCCTTTCCGAAGAGTCCTGCCAATGACAAAATTGCAAATGTTTGGTAGTAACTAATCATGTTCCCCGTCCCCTTCCACAGGCTCAGGGCGTTCCCGACATCTGGGAGACTACCAAATCTCGCTGAGATCCAAAATAAATCTAGGTAATTCAGGATCGCCGCTGACACTATTAGGGTTGTCAAGACATTCCACTGGAATTCCAGGGCGATAAATGTAGATTTTTCGCTGTATGCGGTCAATCAGCCAACCCAACCTCACCCCATTGTCAATATACTCTTGCATTTTTTCTTGCAAATCTTTTAGGCGATCGCTCTGGCTGCGTAGCTCTACAACAAAATCGGGACTGATGGGAGCAAATTTTTTCTGCTGTTCTTTAGAGAGAGCATCCCATCGCTCCAGTCTTATCCAAGCAGCATCAGGGGAAATTTTTGCCCCGTTAGGAAGAGTAAAACCAGTGGATGAGTCAAATCCCTTACCCGTCCCATCCTGCTTAACCCAAACCCAAAGCTGTCCATTTAGACTAAAGTTTCGCTCTCCTGTTTCCGATCCGGTTGGCGACATAACTACCAGTTCCCCTGATGCTTTGCGTTCGATGCGTAATTCCCGATTGAGTTGACACAAGTCATCAAACCGCTCGCCTGTTAGATGGATAACTGGCTCCAGATGCAAAACTAATGAGAACTCTTGAAATTCAGGCATAGTACCATCTACTCTTAATTCTTCATTTTACCTATGCACTTAAAATATACCTTAGACTTCTTGCTCCCAGTCGGGAATGGGGTACTTCCAAGAAAGGAGTAGACTGGAAAACACGGGCGGCATTGATGCGCTCGAAGTCAGAAGATATTTTTAGAGGATATAAAGATGAGAAGTACACTCATTTGTACGGTCGGTACTAGCCTGCTTAATAATCTCAAATATGCAGAAGATGCCATTAAGCAGGTCTTTGAGGCACAAAACTGGAATCAGCTAGCTTTGCTACTGCTCGACCGAAAAAACTCTGACCGTTTGTGTGGTGCAGAAATTAACTCAATTACTAGTATTTGTGAAAAAGGATTACTAGCAAAACGAATACGTTTAATTTTTTTAGTCTCTGATACAGAAGATGGAAAGAAAATAGGTGAGATTCTCAAACTATATTACAACAATACTAATAATCCCCTGCGGTTCGAGTTTGTTGACGTGCGAAAGCTTGAAGGGTTACGAGATGATAATGTCAAAGCATTTAAGCAACAAGGCTTAAAAAATCTCGTCCGTGAGATTAGCAACGAAGTAAGGAATTTCTCGTCGGAAGCGATCGCTATTAATGCCACAGGTGGATATAAAGCACAAATCTCTTTCGCTGGCATGGTTGGACAAGCTCTAGAGATTCCAGTTTACTATCTATTTGAGAAGTTTTCCGAAGTGATTGAGCTACCGCCACAGCCTGTTGCTCTCGATTTGGCATTTTGGCTGAATAACTATGTATTGTTTGAACAGCTAGAGAACAGTCAAATCCTTGAGAAGTCACAAGTTGAGCATAGCCTTGAAAGTGAGTATTTCCAGTCTCTCATTGATGAAGAGGAGATGAGTGAGGGGGTATCAGTCGTTAGTCTTTCAGCAATGGGAATGCTGTTTAATGAGCGCTGTAGACTGCAATTTGCCAAGCAGGAGACTACGCTCCTCTCTTTAATTCCCAAAGATGAAACTAAGCCCGAACACAAGCCTATCAGCCTCAGAGATGACCACGGGAAAGATATTTTAGAAGCGTTCGCGAAAAAAATCCGTCGCTCTCTTTATGTCAAAAAGATTGTTAATTCTCTGCCCTTCAATCCGGCTCAGATTAACCCAATTCGGCGAACTTATCCTGATGGAATTGTGGAATTTGTGCTGACTTGGGAAGATAAAGGACTCGGTTTGTGTATTCAAACAACGGGACGCAATTTAGCGGAAACTAATAGCATCGCCTTACATCTACGAAAAGAGTTTGCCGCTTAATGTTAGGAGCATCTCAGTTTTGCTTTTGTCATATCCCTCTTCTGTCACTCTCCGGGTATAATTAATGCAGAAGTTAGAAGATAAAAACTCTACAACTGAGGTATAGCAATGGATGTAGAGCTACAAATTTTAAAACATTTAGCTTTCTTCTGCACACTCAGTAGCACCAATAATAGACGAATATTGTGCAGAGTATAAAGAGGTATTTAAAGAAAGAAATGATTGAGCTACGAACAGTCTGACAGATATGATAAGTGTTCAACCGAACTTGATATAACGAGTTTCCTAGTTTCTCTAAAGATAGTAATCTAGCGTCTAGTAAACTAGATTCTGGCAGACTAGAAACAAGATTTACATAGACGCATACGGGAGTTTCTAAAGTTAATTGTCAGCTTAAGTATTCCTCTTCCAGAAGTCCGAGAATTTTTTCTTCCAAGCTGGTGAGTCGCGATCGCTTGAGCCTTCCTAAGCCTTCTAGAACTCCCATAGCGGCAGATTCCAAGTCATGCGTTCTTAACCGGGTGATGCGCGAACAGATTTGTTGGGCTTCCCGGCATTCAGTGTCGGTATAGTCAAAAGATTCTAAATTTTCAGGTTTCACCGCAGGATAGTCTCCGTTCCAGGTGCGAATACAACAACTCAGAGCGCCAGCATTCAGAACTATACCCCAACAGCCGCTCAGCGAGCGCAATTCCCAATTGCCTTTAGCAACAATCTGGCAGATTTCGCCTTGGCGGTATGGATTGGGAGTGGGAGTACGTTCTTTGATGCGCTCTACTATACTTTTTACAACCCTTCCCGATGGGACTTTCCCACCAGATGACTCCACCGATTCAAGCCAAACCTGGCGGTACTCATCTGGGGTCAGACCGCGCATGTTCCTAACCTGTCGGTCGCTGGTCGGTAAAATTTGCCGACCATTGGTCGGCATTTTTTCCAGTTCGTCTACAACGTCTGCGGCAAATACCTTCAAGTCTGCTGAGTCGCGTCCGTAGCCGAACCGCCGCTTGCAGTATTCCTCCCAAGTTTTAGGTCGGTACAGCTTGCGAACGCGTAGTTCTCGCAAAGCCGCCCATGCTTCGTACAAGCCCCGGTCTACCTTAGTTTCCAGAAAAGAGCGGGAGCGTTCGTCATCATAAGTTAGTTCGTCACTCTCCACTATGAGGGCGTCAATAGCTTTATTCTGTCGTTCGTTGGGGTGAAGTATGTTAGGAGTTAACTCTTCTCTTGCACCCTCTATGCGGGCAACAACCATAAAATGATTCTCCTCTCGATTTCTTCCAAATAGCTGTAGCGGCTCTTACTACGTCAAGTTCTTCGCTCTGGGGGTTTGAGACTTCAAGCGGGAGCATCGATTAAGTACTATGAAAAATAAACTTTTAAAAAACTATACGCCGGAGTCACGGATGAAACTATACGCCGGAGTCACGGGTGAAAAGGGGTCTTTATACGCCGGAGTCACGGATGAAACTATACGCCGGAGTCACGGATGATTGTTAAGATTCGTTACATTCGTGGGCTACTTGTTTTTGGAATGTTGAGACAACCGCCTGGGACGGCGGACTTCTGATAAAATTTTGGGTTGTGCCTCAGATAATGGTGGGGTAGGCTAAAAGATCATGCCAAGTCCAAGGTCGCAATGCTAATCCCGCACGTTGGGTGGCTGTTGTCTTAAACCGACTATGCTGCCAAATCCAATTGAAGTAGCTCACGACTAATCGGGTCGTCACCTTCGTTTGTTCCCACATCTTGCCAAACTTGTTTTGTCTACGGTGCCAACGTCCGGTTTGTTGTCTGACAATGCCATTCGTTCGCTCTAGTCGTTGCGTCTGATCTTTGCCAATGTAGTGGAGGATCTCAGGGGGCAAGACTCGCTCCTAGCCTCCCCAATCATCACTATTCCATTGTTTACAATCCGTTTTTCCCTCGCTGCTGACGACCAACTCTTCAATCAATTCATCAGTGTGTTTTCCAACTCTTGCAGCTTTAATCAGCCCACTGGAATCAGCTAGACTGACCCCAATCCAGCAATCCCCTACCTCGAATTCACCAGGGAGACATTGTTTTTGTTTTTTGCGACAAATGACCACAATTCGTCCCCACTGACTGCCTCCGTTTGCACCGCTTGAACCTGAGCGTTATGAACCAATTGAGCCTGCTGACTGGCTGCACGAACCAGGCTGACAACGGTGTTGTAGGCAAGTCCACTGGTGCGGCTAATGCCTCTGAGACTGCTCCCCTCACTATGAGCCTGTAAGACCTGCCGAATCTGCTCTTCACTCACATGGCGATGATAGTACATCGTGTCAAAGCGTTCGTTGAAGGTCTGCTTACACTGAGGGCAAAAATCCCGTTGGCTACCGTTCGGAGCAAAGCCCATGTTTATGGGTGCTTGGACAACCGCAGAGCCGACATTCCATAGATTATGCTTGGGAGTAGATGTTTCTCTAGTTTTAATCGACCCACCAAAACTTGACGCACCACCGGTTGATGCGGGGTGGAGCCGATGAGTTATTGTTGCGGATGTAAAAAGAGGCGCAAAAGTACATCAATACTCCTAAATTGAAAGCTTTATTAGAATGGGCGGAACAGGCAACCGCTGGCTCGGAAAGCGATATTAAACCTGTGGGGAAAAGGGCGATCGCCAACGCCAATGCCATCGCCAACGCCATCGCCTACGCCCGTAAACTTGAGCAACTAAAAATCTTTAAGGATGTAAACTTTACTGTGCTGATTGCCCGACTGGAAGCACTGAAAGCTAAAATTCCTGACGATCAACTCCCCTTGAAAGTGCGTCAGGAATTTGTCAACCGTCTCCTGCAAACCTTGCTCAATGCTTTCAATCTCAGCTCAGAAATGGTCAATTTAACTGAGGAAGAAATAAAGGCATTCGACAATTATTTCTATGCCAATTACCTCATAACTCAGTGCAAACAAGCAGCAGTGCGGGTATCACCCAAAACCTGGGAAGAGATAGAGGAGAGAATGCTGCTGGCTCCTAATAATTGAAATTGCAGATACCAGCAGATAAACGCTTGATAACCCACACTTTTATCGCGCAGCAGAACCTCTGTAAATTCGTTCTGCTTGCTCAGGGGATAACAACATTGAGGCAACTCGCTCAGGATGAGACTCTACTGACTCATCCTGATTGGTGGAAAGCTGGCTGTAGAGTGGCAGATACTCCTGACGAATCGGATCGTACCCCCAAACATCTCCCGTTTCGATGTGATAAATCCAGGCGTGGAGAGACAGTTTGCCTCGGTGAAGTTTAGCGCGAATCACTGGATAAGTCCGCAGATTTTCGATTTGCGTTAGCACGTTTTCAGCAATCGTGGCTTCCAGAAGTTCTTCACCCGCAAGCTCTGTGTAGTTTTCTTTAATCAGCCTACGTGTCGCTTCTGCGTGCTTTAACCATTCGTAAACCAAGGGCATCTCTGCCGCCAAACCGCTCAATTTTAACAGCCCCTTCATGGCACCGCAGTGAGAGTGACCGCAGACAACAATTTGCTGAATATCTAACGCATGAACGGCGTATTCAACTGTTGCGCCTTCGCCACCATTGGTTGCACCAAACGGCGGAATCAGGTTGCCAGCATTGCGGATGACAAACAGTTCGCCGACAGCCGCTTGAGTAATCAAATTCGGATCGATGCGAGAATCAGAGCAGGCGATGAACAGCACCCTCGGTTTCTGACCGTGAGCGAGTTGCTCAAACAATTCCTGGTGTTCGCTGAAGTAGTTGCTTTGAAACTCACGCAGCCCTCTAATCAGTTTCTTCATATAAAGCTAATTTTTGCTCTAGCGATCGCGATCCCTTCCCTCTAAATCATAGGAGAGCGCGAACCACCAGGTCGGCGCAACGCGCGAACTGACAAGTCAGCGCAACGCGATCGCACTTCCGAAAGATAGCAGCACTCCCGCAAAATCGTTCACACTAAAGAAGGAACTTGCTTAACATTACTTAATTTTATCAAGTTTCGGTGCCTTCTATTCCTGAACCATGACAACAGTCACGAAACCGTCAACCCGTAAAGCTTGGGCAAAAGCGATCGCCCAACCTGCACAAGAATTTCCCCTCACTCCCCTCCCACTCCTTTCTGGCAAAATACCGGAAGGTTTGCGCGGCACCCTCTACCGCAACGGCCCCGCCCGATTAGAACGTGGCGGCATCCGGGTGGGACACTGGTTTGATGGGGATGGTGCAATTCTGGGGGTGCAGTTCACCGATGCCGGTGCCTCTGGTGTCTATCGCTACGTCCACTCAGAGGGATACCAAGAGGAAGCCAAAGCGAATCAATTGCTCTATGGCAACTATGGCATGACCGCACCAGGCCCGATCTGGAATCAATGGCTCAAACCGATTAAGAATGCCGCCAATACCTCAGTACTGGCTTTGCCGGATAAACTGCTGGCACTGTGGGAAGGCGGCAAACCCCACGCCCTCGACCTGCAAACCCTGGAAACTTGGGGATTAGATAATTTATCGGAACTGGGTGACGGATTACATTATTCCGCTCATCCCAAGCGCGACGCCCAGACTGGGGAAATTTTTAACTTTGGGGTTTCACCCGGACTGAATGCAACGCTGAATATTTACAAAAGTGACTCCACAGGCAAGATTCTGCAAAAGGTGGCAGTTCCACTAGATGGCATCCCAGTGGTGCATGATTTTGTTTTAGCTGGGCAGTATTTAGTCTTTTTCGTGCCGCCAGTGCGAGTGAACTTGCTCCCGGTGCTAACAGGCATCAGCAGCTATAGCGAGGCGCTAGAGTGGCAACCAAGCCTCGGTACTCAGTTTTTGGTTTTTGACCGCGAAACCCTCTCGTTGGTGAGTCGTGGCGAAACTGAACCCTGGTATCAGTGGCACTTTGCGAACGGCTATGTAGATGCCAGCGGATCGGTGATTGTGGATGTTGTCCGCTACGA
Organism: Coleofasciculus sp. H7-2; assembly: GCF_042747725.1. Taxonomy (NCBI): domain Bacteria; kingdom Bacillati; phylum Cyanobacteriota; class Cyanophyceae; order Coleofasciculales; family Coleofasciculaceae; genus Coleofasciculus; species Coleofasciculus sp. H7-2. The sequence goes on along the minus strand of NZ_JBHZGO010000017.1, from coordinate 10,349 downwards.
AGACTTTCAGACAAATCAGTATCTCAAGGAAGTAGCGACGGGTGAAACCCGAACTCCTGCCAAGAGTACGCTGTGGCAAGTGCATCTCAACCCGGCAATTAGTCAGGTAACAAGCATACAAGAAGTCTTAGATCGGCACTGTGAGTTCCCGGTTGTGCCACAGCATCTGGTTGGTCAAGCTTCGCCCCATACCTATCTATCAGTACATCGGCAGGGTGTAGAGATTAGCCAAGAACAATTTGGGGCGATCGCTCGTTTTGACCCCAAAACTGGCACCCTAGAGGAAGCAGATTTGGGTGATAATCGCTATCCCTCAGAACCCATCTATGCCCCAGATGCCCTGAATCCCGAACAGGGTTGGGTATTAACGGTGGTGTATGACGGCAACACCGATACCAGCGAAGTCTGGATTATGAATAGCGATCGCCTTTCGGAGCAACCCGCGTGCCGTTTGGGATTACCCAGTGTGATTCCCCATAGCTTCCACGGCACCTGGAAACCAGCCTAGCGGTCTATCAACGTTGTTTTGAGTTTTGTAGAGGCACTCTTGTGCGCCCCTACAAAACTCAAAACAGGATTGACACCGCACTCAAGGCGCGAAATCTCGCCTTTCTCTATCATCCGGGACTCCTTGATTAACCCAGAGAGCGATCGCCCTCTTCGCTGATTTTCAGAGTTACATCTACAATTTTTTGGCTAAGTAATTATCTAATTTTCCTAAAATAAGGCAAAGTAGGTGAATCCAAAAATATCATATAAAAAGCCCGTTTTATTCAAGAAAACGGGCTTTTAGAATTCGGCGATTATTTGGCTGATGTTGACTGTTTTAATCCTCGTAGAAACCAGAAAAACCGACCTGTGGAACTGTGCGCTCCTGGGTTGACTTCTATGTCAAGTTAAGTTGAAACAACCTCCTCATAGCAGCTTCAGAATTTCCTTCTCCTCTTCGTCCGCTACCGCGATGGGCGCTGTCCTGACTTGAATCATGAGTAAATAAGTATTTTTGGGCTGAATCTGCTTGGTGCAAATTTCCTGAGCGATCCCGAACGTTTGGGAAATTCACCGCTAAGCCAGTAACTAACAGGCTTGATAAGAGGAGGGAGCTGTAAAGGCGCATAGTAGATGTCTCGTCAGAGCTTCTATTGCCTGATTCGGACTCTATGATGCATAATCAGGATAAAATTGCAAAACAATCTGAATAACTGATTTGGGAAGGCTGTAATTTATTTCTTAATTCGTAGAATAAACGCCCTAATTTGTTGCCAGAATTTTTTACAAGCGTCAGAAAATATATGGCTCTTGCCTAAAGGTGCAAGAAGTTCGCCGACTCATTGCGGCTTGGGCACCGTGGGAGCAATTGGCTGAGAGCTTTCGCAACGTTTACAGGCAATTCTTGCAGTTTTAGATGTAAAGACGCGATAGCTGTATTCTCCAGATAGGTACTATAGATATACAGTTCCGATTACTTTCATTGATTTGTTGTAGCCGTCCATGACCACTTCTCCCCGCCGGTATCACATCACCACCTTTGGCTGCCAGATGAACAAAGCCGACTCAGAGCGTATGGCTGGCATTCTGGAAAATATGGGCTTTGAATGGTCAGAAGAACCTGAAAATGCAAACCTGATCCTCTACAACACCTGCACCATTCGGGATAACGCCGAGCAAAAAGTTTATTCCTATCTAGGCAGACAGGCGAAGCGCAAGCACGAGCAACCAGATTTGACACTGGTTGTGGCTGGTTGCGTCGCTCAGCAGGAAGGGGAAGCACTGTTGCGGCGGGTGCCAGAATTAGACTTAGTAATGGGACCGCAACACGCCAATCGCCTCCAAGATTTGCTGGAGCAAGTTTTCAACGGCAATCAGGTGGTGGCGACTGAGGCAGTTGATATCATTGAAGACATCACCAAGCCGCGCCGCGACAGTAGGGTGACAGCTTGGGTGAATGTAATTTACGGCTGCAATGAACGCTGTACTTACTGCGTGGTTCCCAACGTTCGTGGCGTCGAGCAATCGCGGACTCCAGAAGCGATTCGCGCCGAAATGGAGGAAGTGGGGCGTCAAGGATATAAGGAAATCACCCTGCTGGGGCAAAATATCGACGCTTACGGGCGGGATTTACCAGGAATTACGGCAGAAGGGCGTCACCAGAATACGCTCACAGACTTGCTGTACTACGTTCATGATGTGCCGGGAATTGAGCGAATTCGCTTTGCAACTAGCCATCCCCGCTATTTCACCGAAAGATTAATTCGAGCTTGTGCCGAATTGCCCAAGGTGTGCGAACATTTCCACATTCCCTTCCAGTCGGGAGATAACGACATTCTGAAGGCAATGGCACGGGGTTATACCCATGAGAAATATCGCCGCATCATTGACACGATTCGCCGGTATATGCCAGATGCCTCGATTAGTGCAGATGCGATTGTCGGCTTTCCTGGAGAAACCGAGGAACAGTTTGAGAATACGCTGCGGCTGGTGGAAGAGATTGGTTTTGACCTGTTAAATACGGCTGCATATTCTCCGCGTCCGGGAACACCAGCAGCCCTGTGGGAGAATCAGCTGAGCGAACAGGTAAAAAGCGATCGCCTTCAACGTCTCAATCACTTAGTTTCAATTAAAGCAGCTCAAGCGTCGCAGCGTTACTTCGGTCGCATCGAAGAAGTCTTGGTAGAAGATCAAAATGCCAAAGATCCCACCCAAGTGATGGGGCGCACGCGGGGCAACCGTCTCACCTTCTTTACCGGTAACATTGCCGAACTCAAAGGTCAAGTGGTGAAAGTCAAAATCACAGAAGTTCGCGCTTTTAGTTTGACCGGAGAACCAATGGAAGTGCATCAGCCAGTGCCGGTATAAGATTTTTAGGTGGCTCAGAGGATTTCGCGGTGCTAGCATCTGCTATGAAAACATTTATCACCTTGTGGAAACTTGAAGTAAATTCCCGCCTCCCACTCCTCCGGCGAGACTTACAAGAAGCGGTTTATCTTCCCCCTCGAATTGCTTACACCTTATACAACACTCTGATATTGGTGTATTGGACGGCAATTGCGGCTGGAAGCATTGCTTGGTTGACTTGCCGCTTTACTTACTTACTCGGTGTTAGCACTCGTCAACTGATTCTTCCGAAACAGGAATCGCTTCAGCTCAAGGGTAAAAAACCCCCGATTCAGGCAATTCAGACTTCCGCAGCCACGGCACCCCTCCCCACCGCCAAACCAAGCCTCCAGACTTCCACAGCCACGACGCCAGTCGCCACGGCACCCACCATTCCGGCACCCACAGACACGACGCCAGTCGCTATCGCACCTCCAGCAGTGGAAAAAATCGCCCTCAGCGAGTTGACAACTACGGCGGCTCAAAAGGTCAAAGCAGCGAATCCCGATCGGGTAGTCCTGGCGCGACCTTGGGGCAGAGGATGGCGGATTGCCGTGCTGGAGCCGGAAGAAGCGAGGAGTATCCAACGCCCCTGGAAACTCGTTGTACGCTCCTGAGCGAGGCAAACAACACTGGCATCATAAGAAAGAGAGTAGAGGCAGTTCCGGTATCGGGGTTCGTCTCACGCCTCTAGGCTGTAGTAAACTATCGGCGGTGTGCAGTGTCAGGAGTATCACAAATGAATAAAATGCGGGTTGGATTGCTGTTTGGGGGTTGTTCGGGAGAACATGAAGTTTCGCTAAGTTCGGCACGAGCGATCGCGATCGCTTTGAGTGCCAACCAAAACAGCGCTAAGTACGAACTCCTGCCTTTCTACATCCACAAAGATGGACATTGGCAAGCAGGGGAAAAAGCTCAACAACTTTTAGCATCTGGAAGACCCCCGGAATCCCAACTCGCCTCAGAAAATTCTCAGCAACAATTACCCAGTAACGAAAACGCAACTCGTTGGCAATTTCCCCACCAAGCGGCTGAGGTAGATGTCTGGTTTCCTATTCTCCACGGCCCGAATGGGGAAGATGGCACCGTTCAGGGGATGCTTAAATTAATGCAGGTGCCTTTTGTCGGGACTGGGGTTTTAGGTTCCGCGATGGGAATGGACAAAATTGCCATGAAAATGGCATTTGCCCATGCCAGATTGCCTCAAGTGAAATATATCACCGTTAATCGATCGCAAGTGTGGTCGAATCCTAGTGTTTTCCCCAAACTTTGCCAACAAATTGAAGCGACACTCGGCTATCCCTGTTTTGTGAAACCGGCGAATTTAGGCTCATCGGTAGGAATTTCCAAAGTGCGATCGCTCTCGGAGTTAGAAACCGCCCTTGATAACGCCGCCAGCTACGACCGTCGCCTGATTGTGGAAGCAGGCGTCGTAGCGCGGGAGTTAGAATGTGCCGTTTTGGGGAATGACAATCCCAAGGCTTCCGTGGTTGGAGAAATTACCTTTGAAAGTGATTTTTACGACTACGAAACTAAGTACACCGAAGGACGAGCGGATTTAGCGATCCCGGCGAGAGTGCCAGATGCCATTGCCACTCAAATCCAAGAAATGGCTCTCCAAGCGTTTGCCGCAGTTGATGGTGCTGGTTTGGCACGAGTAGACTTTTTCTACGTTGAAGCCACTGGCGAAGTATTGATTAATGAAATCAATACCATGCCCGGTTTCACTGCAACAAGTATGTATCCCCAACTTTGGGCGGCGACGGGTGTTTCTTTCCCAGAATTAGTCGATCAACTGATTCAACTGGCGCTAGAACGGCATAACGGGTAGTAAACTTTTAACGCTCTCGGTACGCCAAGGGGGATTTGGGTGAGATTCTCAATCTAGTGGTGTCAAAGCAATTGGATTTAACTCAAACAGGACTTACGCAAAGCTTATACATATAGCGTTTTGTAGGGGCAATCCCCCTGTGGTTGCCCTTACTATGTGGTGATGTGCGGCGAGTCCTATCAAAGTTAATCTTCGCGTACCTTTGCGTTAAAAAGCCTTCTAGTCTAATCTGTGTTTTGTATCAGTTTGTAAAATCTAAAGGAGATAAACTTGGAACGGACTTTTGTCATGGTCAAGCCTGATGGTGTACAGCGCCACCTAGCGGGTGAGGTTATCCGGCGTTTTGAAGCTAAAGGTTTTACTCTGGTTGGCTTAAAGTTGATGAGTGTAAGCCGGGAACTGGCAGAGCAGCACTATGACGTACACCGAGAAAGACCGTTTTTTGCGGGTCTGGTCGAGTTTATCACTTCAGGCCCAGTAGTCGCGACGGTATGGGAAGGGGATGGGGTTGTCGCAGCTGCCAGAAAAATGATTGGTGCGACTAACCCACTGACCGCTGAAACAGGTACAATTCGCGGCGATTATGGAGTCAGCATTGGTCGCAACCTCATCCACGGTTCCGACGCTATCGAAACCGCGCAGCGCGAGATTGCTCTGTGGTTTAAAGATGAAGAACTGGTCAGCTGGAAGCCGAGCTTGACTTCCTGGATCTACGAGTAAATAGCCAATGGCTAATCGCGAACGGCTCTTAAACAATAATGTGCTATCGGCGATTAGCCATTCCCAGTGCTTTTTTGCCTAACGTTGCTCTTCCTTCTGCTGACTCTGTGCGGTTTCCTCAGCGGGGATGCGCTGAGAAAATCCCCAGGCAAATATCACTCCAATACAGACGATGGTTAACCACTCTGGCGGCACTAAATCTGGTTGAATCGCTTTGCATAGCAATCGCAATCCTACAAGGGCAACGGTGATATAGCCAGCATCCTGAAGATGGACAAATTCATCGAGCCAACGGATGAATAATCCAGCCATAAACCGCAGCGTAATCACTCCAATCGTACCTCCGGTGAGAACCAGCCAGGTATCTTTGGAAACAGCGATCGCTGTAGTGACGCTATCAAGCGAAAAAGCTAAATCGGTTATGGCGATTATCGGAATTGCCTGCCATAGGGAAGTAAATCGCGGTCCATGATGTTCCCGACCTGACCCTTCATCGGAAGTAAAATACTGGAACACCAGCCAAAGCAGATATAGTGCCCCCAATAACTCAAACTGCCAGAACTGAATCACCCAGGTTGCTGTCAGAATTAAAGTGATTCGCAGGATGTAGGCAACTGCTAATCCGAAGTTAAGGGCGCGACGCTGGAGCGTGCTGTCTTCTAAGCCTTGGGCAATAGCTGCTAGGGCGATCGCGTTATCCGCTGACAGCACTGCCTCTAATACAACTAGAACAAGCAGTACAAGGGGAGCTTCAAGTCCCGGATTGAGCGGAGAGTTCAGGATTTGGTCTAGCATTCACGCAAGCTTCAAACTGGAACTATCAAACTAAAAGCAAAAATTAACTGGCTAAATTGTGCCAAAATGATTGCTGTCTTAACTAAGCTTAACCTTTGTCGGGAAAATTTAGTCGAAAATTCCCATTCATCGATCCAAACGGTGAAGCGAGAATTTTTACGCAGGTGTGTTGCATCTTGTTACAAGATGGTTATGTTGGGCATAATTTAGCCGAAATTGTTGAACTATAAACCTGAAATAAGGAGTTGGTAAACGATGTCGATATCCGATACCCAAGTGTATGTTGCTTTAGTTGTGGCGCTGTTTGCTGGCATCATGGCAGTCCGGCTATCAACGGAACTGTACAAGTAGATGTCACTCGCTGCTAGGGACTAGCCGCTGATGGCAAGAGAGAGTGAGGGGATGAAAGGGCTTCAGTATACATCGACTTCCCTTCTCCCGCTCCCTCTTACCCTAGTTTCTAGTCCCTAGCACCCAATACCTAGCTTCTTAATTCACTTGCAGCAACTCTAGGCAGGTGTACATCCCTTTGAAGCCTTTGACAGGCATCCATTGACAGACATAGTGGCGCAAGCGTCCAGAGTGGTATCCTGACACCATGAATGCTATTGAACCCTCTCAACCTTTGCAACCGGCACCAAGCCGCCGGATAGTTCCTCGGACGCGGCGACAACAGCGACGCCATCCTAACCGGGCGATCGCAATAGAAACAACAGCTAAATTAGCGGTAAATGTAGTGCTTTCATCGGCAGCGATCGCCGCTCTCGTGCAACTTTTGCCTTATCATCTGTCCCAGCAAGCAAAACTGGGAGAAATCCGAGAAGAAGTGAAGCGCACAGAAAAACGTGTCAATCGTTTAAGTAATAACTTCAGCCGCTACTTCGATCCCCAGCAAGCCAAAAGCGTGATGCAGGAACAAAGCCATCGAGTTGACCCCTCTCAGCGTCAAGTTGTGTGGCTGGATAATAATACGACTGATGAGTAAAAATTCAAAATATTTTAAATTTTGAATTTTAAATGGTTCCTCAAGCGCTGATCGGTTTCAGCAGTTGGTTCATCCAATTTTCGACTTGCAAGCGCAAGCGTCCAGCAGAACCAAAAGGAGTCAACACAGCCAGAGCGTTCCGATAATCAGCGATCGCGCAGTTCCAGTCGCCCCGCAGATGATAGGTACGACCTCGCTCTGCATAGATATTACCTTGTAGCTGACCTAATCCCAGCACTAAGTCAAAATTCTCTAACGCCAAGTCGTAAAGTCCCAGATCCCGAAAGGTGATCCCTTGGTTAATCCAAGCGCGAACGTTGCCAGGGTTGAGATCCAGGGTCATCTCGTAGTCGGCGATCGCTTCTGCCAACTGTCCCAGAGAAGCGTAGTAGTTGGCGCGATTGTTGTAAACACTGTCCAAGTGGGGATCGAGTTCCAAAGCCGTGTTATAGTCGGCGATCGCTTTATCCTTTTGACCGTTCTGGAAATAAATCAACCCCCGGTTATTGTAGTCAGCGGCACTGGTGGGGTTAAGTTCTAGGAGAGTCGTTAGGATAGCGATCGCGCCATTGAGATCGCCGTGTTGAGCTTTTTCCTGTGCTAAGGCGCGTAGAGAGCGAACGGATGAGTTTTGGTGTCCTCCAGATACCGAGGTAACTGGATGGAAACGCCTTGGAACCGCGCCGGTGGTCGATGAAACCGGCGAACCGTGTTGGTGTCTTGCCTGGTCTTGAAAATTGATTGCGCGAGCGTTCATAATCATCCTCAAGGGTACCTTAGACTTATCTGGAATCACTTTAGCGGCTTCCTCTCAGTTGCCGGGGATGTTTTGTGTCACTGAGTAAAGCGTCTTCCAGCAGGGGAGCGATCGCCTATACCTTCAATTCGGTTTGGATGTCCTTTATGAAATCTACAGTCCCAATTTGCAGCATTACTGAAACCATCTGTAGAGACTCGCCTTCATCTCGGATCTACCAGTCTGGGAGAACAGACTACTGTGAAGCTTGCAGAATTGGCATCGGAATATAAACTATGGATTTTGAGTTGGGGATGCGAGGGGAAGGCTTGTACAAGGGTGCAGGGGAAAATTTGAAGCGATACTCCCCACTGCCCCAACTGAATAGATGCTGGTAGAATGCAAGCGATACTTACGCGCTCTCGCTGGTGTTTTGCAATCGTTCATTAAAACCGTCCTATGACAACTGCAACTTCTTATCCCAATGCTGCCGATCTCGGCGAAGATGACTACCTGCTACTTGGCTTAGCCACTTGTTTCTTCAAGGAAGATGGCGAAGTCCAAGAAGTCAACATTATTGAACCCATCCCCTCAGCTGCTCTTGAAGCGATTCTTAAAGGGATTCCCACCTCTTACAAGATGGCTGTTGCGACCACAATGGGTGCAGTTATCGTCGGCGATAGCCTCCAGAAGCCAGCGGATTTTCCAGAAGAGGCGCAATTTAGCGATGAGTTTGCTTTTCGGGCGATCGCATCTGCTCGCACCTATAAGAACAAACCAGAAGCCAAATCCCATATTCCTCTAGGCGCTACCCGCAATGACTTTAACTATTCTGTCGAACGCAAGCGAGTGCTGAATGCTCAGCGCGTTGTCCGCAAAGAAGACAACGTGAAACAACACTCTCACACCCATAAGGTTCTTTAGGATATTTGTGATGTTGAAACTCTATGGCGGTGCCTTTAGTCGGGCATCAATTGTCAAATGGTATCTCGAAGAGTTGGGCGTTCCTTACGAATTCGTCCAGCTCGATATGCAGGCAGGCGCTCATCGGCAACCAGAGTACCTAGCGATTAACCCGATGGGAAAAGTCCCGGCAATTGTAGATGGGGATTTTAAGCTTTGGGAGTCGGGGGCAATTTTACTCTATCTCGCCCAAAAGTACACTAAGATGCCAGCCACTCTGGAGGAACAAGCACAAATCACTCAGTGGGTAATATTTGGCAATGCCACCTTGAGTACAGGGATTTTTGTGGAAGCAAATCGGGAACGCGAAATGCCCAAGTTGCTGACACCGCTGAATGAAATTTTGCAACGACAACCGTTCTTCTTAGGAGAGGAACTAACTGTTGTCGATGTAGCGGTAGGATCGGTTCTGGCTTTTATACCAGTGATGCTGAAGCTCGATCTGAGCGAATATCCAGCGATTGTTACCTATATCCAGCGACTCTCGGAACGTCCTGCCTTTCAGAAAGCGATGGGACCACAGCGTTAAACAAGTTTTAGGGATAAGCCTTGTGCCTACCCTGAATAATGAAAGGGCACCCAAGAGAGGTGCCCTTTCAATTTTTTGGCAGTTCAGGTTTACCGGAAACCCACAGATGCTTGCCAAACGAAAGCTAACAACAAGAAGAACACGGGGATGATCGGGAGAACGTCTACCAGGGGGTCAAAGAAGGAGTAAGCTTCCGGCAGTTTTGCCAACAGCAGCGCTGCTTCCATATTAAAATCCACCTTTCCAACACAGTTTTCAGAATTGACAAGTATCTTAACATGACTCGGCTGTTAGCTGGACGCGATTGTTAGCCTACACGGAAATTTACTTTTACTAAGCTGTGGCGATCGCTATTTTGGCAGACAAACCCGTCCAAAATTTCCAAAAACCCAGAAAAAAGTAGATAATCCCTAATAAGAGCCATACAAAACGTAGCGGTAAAGCGTAGATGCTGGAGGAACTAGGGGGTTCAACTACACCACGATCGGCTCGTTTCCAAGCAGTAAAAATAGCATCGCCTGAAAAATAATCTCCACACCGACTTGCCGCTAAAATTGCTGAAAACCATAAAAGGTGATGATCGCGATCTACCTTTCCAAAGAATTGGGGAATGCCAAGCGCATAGAACCCAATGAACGCAGTCAGCAATGCGGAGGTACGAGAAAAAAGACCAATCATTGCTGTAAAAGCGAACCCCCGAAACAACGTTCCAGAGATGGTTGCTAATGTCTCATCGAAACCTCGAGGGAAACCCTGCTGCTTTAGCACAGGGAGGGATAGCGACGGCGCGGTAGCGCCAATCTCTTAAGCGTCTCACAAAATATCTGGTACACTGTGAGACATGACGCAGAAAGCCTTCAAGTACCGCATCTATCCGACTCCTGAGCAAGAAACCTTGCTCAAGAGGACGATGGGC
>NZ_JBHZGO010000016.1:0-43632 GCF_042747725.1 Coleofasciculus sp. H7-2 | reverse complement strand
CGTTTAAGTAAGGATTATGAACGACTACCCGAAACTTCAGAAACATTCATCTATGTTGCCATGATTCGGATCATGATTCGACGGCTTGCATAATTTTTAGCTCTCTCTGACTTTTAAAACATCCTCTAACATTGATAAAGAAGATCGAGAAGCCAATGCCTTTGATACCGTATTGCAAATCTTAAGTTTGATCAGCGATTATAGTGCGCTGACCATTTGTTTTGACCAGCTAGAGGGAGTTGAATTCAACGAAGGGGGTTATACAAAAGCACAAGTAGTTGCATCTGAATTAGTTAGCAATTTGTTTGAAAGTCTTAATTTAGCCAGTGGTAGCCGGGGAGTTGTTATTCTAACCGTTATGATTCCCGATATCTGGAAAATAAAAATTAAGCCGCTTCCGGGTGGCATACCTTATCGGGTTTCAACAACGACGAAAGAGCCAATCGAGTTACAACCTATGGATAGTGATTCTATTGTTGAGCTAGTAACCCTATGGCTCAAAGAGTTTTATGAATCGATAAATTTAGTCCCCCCGCATCCTGTCTATCCATTTGTCGAAAGCCAACTGAGAGAATTAAGTAAAGAAAAGCCGCCTGTTCGGAAAGTTCTCCAATGGTGTGCAGGGCATTTTGAGGTAAATGAGAAAAATGGATCTACAGGCATAGAAACACCTCCGACTCATCCGGTTGAAGCTGCCTTTAATAAAGAGCTTGCAGCGCTAGATGGGTGTATAGCAGCCTTACTGGAAGATAAGACTACACTTGCTAAGGCTCTGCGGTTGGGCTTCGACACCGTGATTGGACAGACTATAGAGAAAGTCAAAGTTGAGGACATTGTAGAAGTTGAAGCTAAAGGCGCAGACAGAGGTTACATTGACTTCAAAATCATAGGTAATGAAAACGGAAAAACGGTCAAAATTGGGGTGGGAGTTATTCAGCAAGCTAGCGGTATTGGAGTACAAGCAGGATTGAAGCGTCTAATCGAGTACAAAAAGTTCAACCTGACTCGTGGTTGCCTGGTTCGAGCTAAAGAAATTAGCTCCACTGCAACTAAAGCTCAAGAATATTTGAGCCAACTTCTATCTCCGATGTTAGGCGGCGAATGGGTGAAGCTTACAGGTGACAATATCAAGCCTCTTTTAGCTATTCTATTTGTCTATGAGGGTCGTGACGATTACGAACTGACAGAAGAGCAAATTTTTGACTTCATTGTCCATAAAAAATTAGCATCTGAGAATTACCTTGTTAATGAGATTTTAAGCGATCCTTCTGGTGAAGTTCCTAGTGGCTTAGTTGATGAAGATAGTGTTGCATAAATCCACACAATATCGCTGCGGACAAATCTATGAGTACCATACGGACAAAACTACCGACTGATACTTGGGTTGTAGCTACATGGGATGAATTTATCCAAACCATTGAAGACCCAGCTTATCAAAAAGCTAAAGGCTACTACTACAATGGACGAATGAGGATTGAAACTATGTCAGTAGGTCCCGATCATGCAAAAGATAATGGGATTATTGCTATTGCTGTCACCTTATTCGCCGCTCTCAAAGGCATCCCACTGAATTGCTTGGATAACTGTAGCTACCGCAAAACAGGTGTTCGAGAGTGCCAACCCGATGTATCTTACTACATCGGAGAACGGGCGCAAATGGTACCAACAGGAACAGCGATCGCTAATCTTGACATTACTCCACCGCCAGATATAGCTATTGAAATTTCTGATAGTACCCTAGCTGATGACAAAGGCGAAAAACGCTTGCTTTATGAAGATATAAAAGTAGCGGAATACTGGATAGTTGATGTGCAACAAGCCGAAATAATCGCTTTTGAAATAATCTCTAGTGGTGGTAGTAGAAGAATTACTCAATCTCAAATATTACCAGGGTTAGAGATGGCAGTATTAGAAGAGACTTTGCGGCGCAGTCGTCAAATGGCACATTCTCAAGTTGTGGCTTGGTTATTAACTCAATTTCAACCGTAAGATGAAGTATGCTGCTAGCCAATTCTGTCAATCTTGATACTGCCCTAAAACTACCTGCGCCAGACATTGAAGCATTAATTCAAGGAAGAGCGATCGCAGCGATGCCTCGGACATTCATTGATCCGGGGCGAAAATTTGCTCTTTATCCTACGGATGCTTCGATTAACTTGCTACCAACTGAGCAATATTATCGCTCCAATTTTTTGTCTATTGCTCAAACTGCATTTGCTCAGTTAAATTCTGAAACAGTCACAATTAAAGCTTGGGCTAAGTGCGAATTGTGCCAAATTATAGATAATTCTGAAGCGTTAGGAGCTTTGTCGCAGTTGACAATTTGGACAACAGAAGCATTGCAGCAAATTCTCTCGAAACGTCCTTATATTTTTCTGACTTATTTGCGCGTTTATCCTCTAACTCAGCCGATTGAAGCTCCAGTAGATTCTAAAGGGCAGTTTGTACATTTTTCACCTTTACAAGCTGTTTTTGAAGATAAACCAGTTTTGAGCGATCGCGTCTTCACTCAACAACGCCACCAGCTAGAACATCGACTACCGCCACCGCATCCCGAATTGGAAGAGTTGCAGAATGCGATCGCGCAGTTATCTATCAACAACCTAACCGGTAAAGAACTAGATCGAGACATCAAAATTTTTCTGGGTTGGACTGAATCCTTACACCTACGACAATCCGATCCCGATTTAGATTGGATAAACACAATTGCTGACTTAGGCAATCGTAGTAAAGAAAATGAAGGCACAAGTAACTATCAAGCTGGAACTGATTTTGAGATTGTAGTCCGTAACAGCCTTGAATTTTTAGGCTTTACAGTTGACTATTTCCACAAAGGCGGCGCTGGTGGTGTAGATGTCTTCTGTTCGCAACCCTATCCTTTGGTTGGGGAATGTAAAGCCGGGAGAAAGATTCCCAACCCAACCGCAGTGCAACTGTTGAATTTGGGAATGCTACGCCTGCAAAGCAAAGAACTATTTCAGCAAGCTGCTAAATTAATCATTGGTCCCGGCGAACCAACTACCCAACTCAATGATGCCGCAATAATACAAGGTATGGCGATTATTAACCCTGAAACACTTGAGAAACTGGTAAAACTGCAAAGTAAGCATCGTAACTCAGTAGACTTGTTTAAGCTGAAAGATTATCTGAAGCCGGGACAATCTGATGATGAAGTTGAGAAATACATTGCTCAAGTTGAAAAAGAGATTAGATTGCGATCGCATCTAGTCCAGCTTGTAAAAAATTACCTGCAAAACACAGGTTTAGATAATGCTGGAGTCGAAGCTTTACATGGCGCATATTTTAGTTCTAATCCGCCTCAGCCATTAAAAACTGAGGAAATGCACGATATTTTGATTGAGCTTTCCTCACCATTGACGGGATATTTGGGGCGAATTAAGGGGAAGGATTGGGGAAGCGATCGCTTCTATTTCCTCCGTGACTTGCCAGCTGCATAAGTCTCATCAGCCAGGACAATGGCAGGTATTAGTTGTATAGCATCTTTGGCGACTTCCTCTCTTCTTTCCATTTCTGTCGTAACAGTCTCCATCATTGCGACATTCTAATTTTTCCTCACAAATGGTATCGCGGGGAAAAACTCCGACATCTTTTACAGAAACTTCCGCAGTAAAAGTGCCTTGTTCGAGCATATTTTCTCCTTCTTTAATTTCATACTCAAACTTATTTTCGCCTTCTAAAACTGCAAAAGTTCGAGTTTCATGGCTATTTCCCAAGCTTAAATCAACGCCTTGAGAATATTGCCCTTCACTGTAACCTCTGGTTGTGTATGGATAAGGATTACTCTTCATACCCTGAGTCACATTGCGAATTGTCACTTTCCTTTTAGGTGCGGGTGGAGTTGATTTGGAAACAAACTGAGCTTTTCTTGTGCCCGGATTCATCGCGGTTCCCGGACATTGCCCAACATATTCAACCCGCTTAAATTGAATTGCATTGACATCAAAATTATTGCCGTTACTTACCAGAAACTCTGCCCCGTTTGCATTCGCCCGATTCACAAAAACCACAACCAGTACGAAAGCCGCAATTAGCAGCATGGCGGTTCTTTTGATTACAATTTGTAACACAGAAAAGCTTTTGGGTTTCATAATTTTTCCTGGCACCACTAAAACCGAGTTGTTTATCCTTCTTAGGAAGTAGACGAGGTTTAATACTTCCGATAGAGGGTTATTGACTGTTTTTAGTGTCGTTAAATATCCATTGATTGTTTCCTTATTTTTATAGCCGCTTGTCGCTTCTCCCGGCAACTGAATCAGGCAAAGCAATTGGCATCAGCAGCCTGTGGAGGAAGTTGGACGATTTCCCCGCGATCGCTCAAAAGATTTTCTTAAAATCTCTTAAAAATTGACACTTTAAAGAGAAAAATGTAAAAATAGATACAGAAATAATTTAACTTGTTCACCACTGACTGAGTATTCATAGCCGTCAGTGGCTCTGGGGAATAGAAGTAGAGCGCGATCCCAAAGGAACGTGCCTTGCTTAGTAACAAATACTCAGGAAACTCAATCGGAGGCGAAACTTATGAAACTCTCTTATCGCGGCGTCAGCTACGAAAAAACTTCACCCACGCTGGAAGTAACCGAAAGCGAGATTGTGGGTAAGTATCGGGGACAGACTTACAACATTGCATATCCCAGACATATTGTAGTTCCCGATGCGATTGTTAACTTGAACTATCGGGGAGTCCCCTACTTCATCGGCAAAACCGGAACCACTAGGGATGCTCTACAGAG
This sequence comes from Coleofasciculus sp. H7-2, assembly GCF_042747725.1. Classification (NCBI taxonomy): domain Bacteria; kingdom Bacillati; phylum Cyanobacteriota; class Cyanophyceae; order Coleofasciculales; family Coleofasciculaceae; genus Coleofasciculus; species Coleofasciculus sp. H7-2. The sequence goes on along the minus strand of NZ_JBHZGO010000016.1, from coordinate 38,878 downwards.
GCAAAATTTCTTATCTGAAGGGATGGCACCTCTAAGCGATCGGAAATTGCCAACCGATACAAATCGTCAAAAAGTGTTGGATAACGCGGCTAAAAGTCACCTAGCCAATATCCACCGCAGCCTGGAACATCGGCTACAGGTCGCTAAAGCTAAAGGTGACGAAAATCTAATTCGCCTTCTGGAAGCAGAGTCGAAGCAACTGACATTGTGCCTCTAGGAGTTTCCGTAAGTCTGGTGGCGCTAGCGTTTGAGCCAGGAGTAATTGCAGCCAGAATCCGCAAAGCGTCAAAGATCGCACTCATCCCCCTTAAGGTGTAAAATTTTATCTAAGCACGAAATCTTCATAGCTGAAGACGACGGATTCCTGGTTTATAAAGCTACGTGGGCGATAGAGAGCGATCGCCCTTTTTTTTATGGCAATGTATTCAGCCAGATAAACCGTTACAGGTAAGGGTAGTTGCAGCGAATCCTACAAATTTTATTCCATTTTTTCACAATAATTAATAAAGTGGCTCTGCGACTTAAGCAGTAGCGCCATGCCTTGTGTTGACTTTTAACTATCGAGGGCAAAAAGCGTGTGAATCGCATCCTCCCGATTGAGAACACAAAAGCGCTACCGCCGCCAAATTTTGCTGAGATTAGGAGACTTGAAAATGCTTGAATCTTATCGTCAACACGTCGCTGAAAGGGCGGCACTCGGAATTGGGCCACTGCCGTTGGATGCCCAACAGACTTCTCAATTGTGCGAATTGCTGAAAAATCCTCCAGCGGGTGAAGAAGAGACGTTGTTGGAATTGCTGCGCGGTAGCGAAGCGGTAGCGCTCTTAGCGCATCGCATTCCCCCAGGCGTCGATCCGGCTGCTTACGTCAAAGCTGGCTTTCTCACCGCTGTAGCCAAAGGCGACACCATTAGCCCTCTAGTTACCCCCATCTATGCAGTAGAACTGCTGGGAACAATGGTAGGTGGTTACAACGTGCAATCGTTGATAGATTTGCTCAAATCTGACGATGAAAAATTGGCTGCCTCAGCAGCAACTGCCCTCAGCAAAATCATGCTGGTGTATGATGCCTTCCACGATGTCTTGGAATTATCCCAGACTAATTCCTACGCCAAGCAAGTCATTGACGCTTGGGCGGCGGCGGAGTGGTTTACCAGTCGCCCCACCCTGCCAGAAGCCATTACCGTCACCGTTTTCAAGGTGCCCGGAGAGACAAACACCGACGATTTATCCCCTGCACAGCACGCCACAACCCGCCCGGATATTCCCTTGCACGCCTTGGCGATGCTGGAATCTCGGCAACCGGGAAGTTTGGAAACGATTGTCGAGTTAAAGAAAAAAGGACATCCCGTGGCGTATGTAGGGGATGTCGTGGGAACGGGTTCTTCCCGGAAATCGGCGATAAACTCCGTGTTGTGGCACATTGGGCACGATATACCCTTCGTACCGAATAAACGGGCTGGGGGATATATATTAGGGAATGCGATCGCGCCGATTTTCTTCAACACCGCTGAAGATGCCGGTGCATTACCCATCCAGTGCGATGTCACCCAGATGGAAACCGGCATGGTAATTACCATTTATCCTTACAAAGGTGAAATTACCAACGAAACTGGCGAGGTAATATCCACCTTCAGCCTCAAACCCGACACCATCACCGACGAAGTCCGCGCAGGCGGACGCATTCCCCTCCTGATTGGACGCACCCTCACCGATAAAACCAGAATTGCACTCGGATTAGTCGAACCAAGTCCAATCTTCATCCGTCCTCGACCCCCCATTGATACCGGCAAAGGATTTACCCTAGCGCAGAAGATGGTAGGCAAAGCCTGCGGACTAAATGGTGTGCGTCCCGGCACTTCCTGCGAACCGATGATGACAACTGTTGGTTCTCAAGATACCACCGGCCCCATGACCCGCGACGAGTTGAAAGAACTCGCCTGTCTCGGCTTTAGTGCAGATTTGGTGATGCAGAGTTTCTGCCACACCGCCGCTTATCCGAAGCCAGTTGACATCAAAACCCACCACGAACTGCCCGATTTCTTTGCCTCTCGCAGCGGCGTCGCCTTGCGTCCCGGCGATGGCATTATCCATTCTTGGCTGAACCGGATGCTGCTACCCGATACCGTGGGAACTGGTGGCGACTCCCACACCCGCTTCCCCTTGGGAATTTCCTTCCCCGCAGGTTCCGGCTTAGTTGCCTTTGCAGCAGCTTTGGGCGTGATGCCTTTGGATATGCCAGAGTCGGTCTTAGTGCGGTTCAAAGGCGAGTTGCAACCCGGTGTGACGCTGCGGGATATCGTGAACGCGATTCCATATATTGCCATTCAAAAAGGTCTGCTAACAGCAGAGAAGCAGAACAAGAAAAACATCTTCTCCGGGCGAATCATGGAAATTGAAGGCTTGCCAAATTTAAAAGTTGAGCAAGCTTTTGAACTCACCGATGCCAGCGCCGAACGTTCTTGTGCAGGCTGCACAATTAAGTTAAGTATCGACACAGTTTCCGAATATCTGCGTTCCAACGTAGCGCTATTGAAAAATCTGGTAGCGCGGGGTTATCAAGATGCCCGTACCATCATGCGTCGCGTGGCAAAAATGGAAGAATGGTTGGCAAATCCCGTATTAATGGAAGCCGATTCAGATGCAGAGTATGCGGAAATTATTGAGATTGACTTGAACGAAATCAAGGAACCAATCGTCGCCGCACCCAATGACCCAGATAATGTTAAGTTGCTGTCTGAAGTTGCTAACGATCCGGTGCAGGAAGTATTCGTCGGTTCTTGTATGACGAATATTGGTCATTATCGCGCCACCGCGAAGGTGCTGGAAGGCGAAGCAGCAGTTAAAACCCGCCTCTGGATTTGTCCCCCAACCCGGATGGATGAACACCAACTAAAAGAAGAAGGTGTTTATGGTGTATTTGATGCAGCAGGTGCCAGAACAGAAATGCCGGGATGCAGTCTCTGTATGGGAAATCAGGCGCGTGTGGATGACGGTACAACCGTGTTTTCTACTTCCACTCGCAACTTCAATAATCGCATGGGCAAAGATGCGCGAGTTTATCTCGGTTCTGCTGAATTAGCAGCAGTTTGTGCGATGTTAGGTCGCATTCCCACAGTGCAAGAATACATGGACATTGTGGCGAAGAAGATTCATCCTTTTGCTAGTGATTTATATCGCTATCTCAACTTCGATCAAATCGCTAATTTTGAGGATGAAGGTCGCGTGATTTCCTTGGAAGATATGCCCAATATTGAGGATATTTTGGGTATTCCATCAGGTGCATTACGGTAGAATAACTGTAGGGTGGGCTTTGCCCACCTTAATCAACTAATGAATAAAAGGAGATTAGGTTATGATAAGCCCATCGCTTTCCACCTCAAATAGTCTCTACGAACAAGACTTTTATCTGTGGATAAAAACCACTGCTCAACAGTTAAAAGAAGGTAAAATCAAGGATATAGATATTATTAGTTTAATTGAAGAAATTGAAAGTATAGGCAGAAGTGAAAAAAGAGAGTTAAAAAATTGTTTAATTGTTCTTTTAATGCACCTGCTTAAATGGCAATATCAGCCTGAGAAACGGAGCGAAAGTTGGCGCAGCACCATCACCGAACAGCGTATTTGTATTGAAGGATTACTAGAAGACAGTCCCAGTTTGCAACCTCTAATTTCAGAAGTGTTTGATGATTGTTATCAAAAAGCTCGTCTGAAAGCATCCGATGAAACAGGGATTAAATTAAATTATTTACCTAAAGAATCACCTTTTACTCCCGAAGAAACTTTGAAATATAGTTTTTTAGATTGATAAATTCAAATGGACATTACCCTACAATGGAGAGGCAAAACTGTGATGGTGCCTGAAATTTCTGACAATGAAAATGAGGTTTAAAGATGCTGTTGGAATTAAAGCGATTTAATATCCCGCCTGGTCATAAAGTTTTTCTAGAGGATATAACCTGGCAAGAATTTGAAACCATTTTAGAAGAGTTAGGAGAACATCGTGCCTCAAGAGTAGCTTATGACAATGGAATATTAGAAATCATGACACCCTTGCCAGAGCATGAAATCAGCAAACTGTTTATCACCAATTTTGTGGAAATTCTTCTAGAAGAACTAGATATTGATTTTTATCCTCTTGGTTCTACTACTTTTAAAAACCAGGATATGCTGAAAGGGATAGAACCTGATAACTGTTTCTATATTCAAAATGAAGCAGCAGTAAGAGGAAAAGAAAGATTAGACTTATCCATCGATCCACCTCCAGATTTAGTCTTAGAGATAGATATAACTTCTCGCACTCATCCAATGATTTATGAAGCTTTAGGAGTGCCTGAGCTTTGGCGATTTGAAAAAGGGAAGTTACAAATTAATGTATTACAAGATAGAAAGTATATCAAGTCAGCCTTTAGTCTAAATTTTCCTAATTTACCACTTATTGAGGTGATTCCTCAATATTTAAGTCAGGTAAAGACTGTTGGTAGGAATAAGACAATGAGAGCTTTTAGAACTTGGGTACGAGAACAAATTACAGAATCGTAAAATTTCAGCCGATTCTTATCCAATACTTAAAGTATTAATATATTCTCGAAAAATGGGAGATAAATTAAACAAAATTTTCTCTTCCTCTGTTGTTCTGAGTAAATAGCGTTTTTTCAAAGATTGTAATCCATTAATCAAATCCATTGACGATAATGATAAACCTTGTCTTAAATCTTCTCTGGACATAGGTTGATTAGATTTACTTAAGTTTAAAACAATTTGTTGCTCTATTGCTGATAATTGGTCGAATAATTCATTGAACCGAAATTTAATATCTTCCGTCAAAAGCAAGGTATTTTCACTTAAAAACTCAGACACTTTACCCAAAAAAATATTTTTTATTAAACTAGCGATATCTTTTAAATAAACTGGATTTCCTTCATATAAATTAATCAGTGTTAACCAGCTTTCCTCATCTTTTAATCCCAGCTTTTTAAGGATTTCGGTATTATCTAAACCCTGTACCTCTAAGCATTTAACAGGATACAATTCTTCATCTAAGCAGATCATTTCTTGGCATTGTTCTTGGCTAATTAAAATCAAACTACTTTGATGCTCAATTTCTGTCATCATTGTGAAAAAATTCTTATAGTCTTTGTATTCAGTTTTGTACTGTCCTGCAAATTGTCCACTGGTAAATAATTCTTGCAGATCATCAAAGATAATTAAACATCTTTTCTGACGTAAAAGATGGAAAACTTGAGTTAATTTATTGTTTGACTCAATAGTATCGGTATTAACAACTGTTAAAATTTCAGTAATAATGCCATCTAAAGGAGATAATTTGATGCTTTTCCAGATGATTACATCAAATTGTTGTAAATTTAGATCAATAAACTGTTTAACTAGGGTTGTTTTACCAATTCCACTTAATCCTAAAACTGAGATTAATCGAGTGTTTTGATGAGTTAACCAATGAGACAAGGTTTGAAGTTCGGTTATGCGATCGCAAAAATAAGTGATTTTTGGGGCTAGGGTTAAATCTTGATAAGATTTTTTGGAATAACTTGATTCAGTATTTTTAGAATCATGTTTATGACTATTGGAACAAAGATTAATATGGCTATTAATTAAACCTACTTGCTGTTGTGATGAATTAGATGGATTAAAAGAATTAGCTAATCTTTCTAGTGTCCAACAAAAATTAGACTTATTAACATCTTCTCCTGACTGTTCAGATAAAATTTTATATAACTCACGGCTAACATTGCCGATATGATTTTCATTATTATAACCAAACTCTTTTGCAATTTCGCCGTAAGTTTTACCTTGCCAAATTCCTTCAACTACATTCTTTTGTAAGTTATTGAGGTGGTTTCCTGTGTGCTTGAAGACCAGCTGATCCACCAATTGTAAAACTTCTGTTACAGTCATAGGAACTAGACTTAGTATGACTTTTAGCCATTATAGCTTAGTCTCAGACAAGATTATCAAGGGTTATAAAGGGTTTATGTTATATTTTGAAACAAAAAAGGGAAGAAAATCAAGTATTTTCAGGTGGCAGTAATCAGACAAGACGATTTAAACTCTTATAAGAATAAAGTAAAAGTATTTCATTTTCGACAGTCAATTAAAAGACAGCATGATTATTTATGTTTGACAAAATTCTTACTTTTGTGACTCCAGGTCCCATGACTGAAAGGTTCAGTTTTGGAGCAAGAGTATTTTACAGTTGGATTAGCTTGGGGTTAATTTTAGCATTAGTCGGAACTATCATAGCTTTAAGTTTAGGACAAACCATAGAAGTTGGAGCATTAATAGCAATGCCCATTGTGGTTTGTTTATCTGGTCTGTTCGGTCTAGGACTAGATTCTATTCGGGGACGTAATACTGAATATCCGGGTTGGTACTGGTTGTTATTTCCAATTTTAACTTATTTAGTTATAGGTTTCGGGTTTGCTTTTTTGGTCGTCGGCTTTGTTCTAGGAATTGGAGGAGTTAGACTACCAGAAATAAAAAACTCTCATCAATACAGACATAGAAAAATAAATCCAAAAGAAGCTAAAGATAAAATTCGGCGAGAGGTTAAGCGGCAGCAGTCCAAAAAATTCCTAGATGAGTACGAAAAACGACTTATTCAGCAACAGCGAGAAGAATTAAATAGCATTCAACGAGAGCAACTTGCAGAACAAGAAAAAAGAGAACGTCTTGAATCTTTATCCATCCGCGATCGGATTCTTCTGAAATTAAGAGAAAATCCAGGAACATTGCTAGAAAATATACTAACAGAAGAAGAAATGGAAGAGTTAGCTATTATGCTTCTTGAATTGCTTCTTGAGGGCTAATCTTGACTTTTAGATTTGATCTCAAGTGTAAAATATCTACTTTATTTATCACAAAAACCATGAAAGATCGTTGGATTACTCGTAATATTACCGCAAATAGTCCAATTCTTCAGAAAATACCTGGATGTAAGCCGGGAACGTATGATTTTATGTGGGACACACATAGGGGACTACTGCTTATCAGAGAGACAGCTTCTGGTCGGGAACTGCCACCAATCCCCATGACTTCAGTAAGTGATGCTATACAGTGGATGAATAGTAACACTGGTCAGAAAATTAAGGAAACCATAGTTGGATATACAATGCCTACTGGCGAGCAAATTTCTGTGAAGATAGAAGACCACAAAGAGGGAGTTATCGTAACACCATTATCTGGAAATATTAAAAATGTACATCATCATGTGATCGAAGAAAATGGGAAAGTAAAGATGGTGGTTCGTGACAATAACAATCAGAATTTAGCTGCTTATGTTTTAAATAAAAATGATGGTAGCTGGACTCAAATATCCTTAAACGAAGGGGAAAAAAGACCAAGACAAATACCATAAAGAAAAAAATAAATAGTGCGATCGCTTATCTCATAGTTTTCATCAACCCCAAAAAGTTATCGATGAGATAATTAATTTGACTATCTGACGCACTCTACAGACTATGGTTGAGTATAGCAATTTTTGGTAGAGGTTGGATGAGGTGCGATGGGAGCGATCGCCTTTTCGTATAATCTGCGTTTTTCGGGTGCGATCGCATCCTCCGCCTATCGCCAAAAAACCTAACCCCCAACCGCCTTCCCTTGCAGGAAAGCAGGGTGTCTTCATACAAAGTGGCGATAGTTTGGGAGAAACTACAATTGCAAGGCTGATATTTATCCGAATTCTTCGTCAATTTTGATGATCTTCAAGAATTATTTTCATTTTTCCGCTTTTGTATAAAACCCCTATCCCATTCTCTACAAAGGAATGGGCTAGGGGTTCGATCTTGTATTTGAGTCAACTGAGAACCACTATATCCTTTGATTTTGAGATGTTAGGTTTCCGCGTCGTCGAAACGGATAATGTCATCCTCTCCAAGGTATTCTCCATTTTGGACTTCAATCATCACTAGAGGAATACACCCTGGATTTTCAACTCGGTGAGGTGTAGACATCGGCACGTAGGTTGACTGTTTTTGAATTAAGGTTGTCTCTATACCATCACAAATCACTTTGGCGGTGCCAGATACAACGATCCAGTGTTCGCTGCGGTGATAGTGCATTTGGGTACTAATGTGATGACCTGGGTTGAGTTCAATGCGATTAATCCGGTAGCGTTGCCCTTCTTCTAAGACGGTGACTGTGCCCCAAGGTCGTATCCGCATCGTGTCACTATCTTCAGGCAAAGGCAGAATCGAAGCCTGCCCCTCATTTTGGTTGCCATTCATCGCTGCTTGTCTCCGAAGATTCGCATCTTAATTTTGCCGCATTTTTGAAAGTTCCTCAGCACTAATTATCGGTTGGACAATACGCCGAGGGTGCTAGTAGCTGGTAGCAGCATCCGAAGCGTGCAAGCAGCGCATCCGGCGGTTCCTATGAGATTTCTACTGCTTATCTGCCCTTGTGTTTGCCACAATTGATTTAGTTGCAGCAGCTTACAAACATGGCACAAACACAACAAAGCACGATGGAAACTGCCCAGCGTGCATTTGGGCACTTTATTCATGGTATGGGAACCGGCGAGTGGGAACCGTTCCTGGAGATGCTTGCGGAAGACTTTAGCTTCTGGTTTCCAGTGGGGCAATACCAGGGGGAGAATGTCGGTAAAGCACGGGCAGCTGCTTTCTTTGAGTATGCGTCTGAAGCTTTCAACAATGAGCTGGCGGTGACGCTAGATGGCGTCACCAGTAACGAGACGACAGTTGTATTTGAGATTCGCTCTCAGGGGCATCTGCGGGGGAAGCCTTATCAGAACCGAGGGGCAATCTCTTTCGATGTTCGCGGCGACAAGATTTGTCGTTACCGCGAGTATCTTTCGGTTGTGGTTCAGCCCAAGGTAGAATCGCATCCAGAGCCGTCTCAGCCGATTGGCTAGTCGTGTGATTTATATCACTCAGCGATCGGGCGCTCATCACCTTTACCTAAACCTGCGATCGCACGATTGTTCAGGGTATTGTCACATTTTTCTAAGTGTTTAATCACTCAGTAAGACGGACAAAAGCTGGATATTAGAAGTATCGAGTTAATACCCGTAACGATGCCTGTTCAAATCTGCCCTCTCGAATCTGCGATCGCTGAACTCTTTGCTCAAGCTACTCACTCTGGTAGCATTACTCTCGCTGACCGATATGGACTGATGGCTGCACTGTTGCAAGATTCAATCAACGAAGAAGACCAGCGAGCAATCGACCGACTACTTTACGCTGTCCGCAAGAACCGGCTGAAGGTTGTAGATGAAATTTCTGCCCTAATGTAAACAGCGCCGCTGATTGAGAATTTCTATTACTTGATTATTGCTTCTTTTATTATTTCCCTGCGCTTTTATTCTAAAAATATACAATTCTGAAATATTCGGAGAATTTTATAAAATTTTAGAATATATTTTTCTTACTTAAAAATCTCTAGTATAAAAATGATAAGTTGATATTTTGAGATTGTCTATAGCAGTCCTAAATGATTCGTGAAGGCGAGATCCTAGGGCAACTCTTACGAAGTCGTGGAGCTGAGACGCTGGCTCACAACTCAAATAGGATTGTTATATACTGGGATGATTCAGCTATTCGCATCCTTTTATCTTCCAACAACCGCCGCTAAAATTCAATCGCTTTGAGGTTTTACTTCCCAACTAAGAAGCCGTGGAATTTGCGACAAGTGTACGCCGTAATTAAAAATCCAAAGAACAATTTCTAGCAGTAATAATCTCTGTACCCATATTGTCCCACTCTCAAAATTCAGAAGCGTCAATCCACCATACAATTGCCAAACGCGATAAGGAAGGTATAAGCAAGGAACCATCACGAACGTGCAGGATTGAAACCTTCTCCCTGTCACGATTTCGGATAAGATTTGTAACCCCAAAATGACAAAGTACGGCACCAGTGACTGCAACACGCTGGGATGATTCCACCATACGCCCCACAGAACCATTGCTACCAGGGGAAGCGCCACTCCCACTAGCAGTACAACAAATAACCACGCTTTAAACCAAGGCGGAAGTGGTTGAGGAATCGAGAAAGGAGGTGAATGTCTCCAAAGCCAACCCGCAAACACAAGAAAAGACGTAACAATTACCAGGAATAGGAGGTTTTCTAAAAAAATATTCAGGTTGGTAGATGCGGTCATGTGTAACATAGGATAAAAAAGAATTTCAGCAGTATAACGCTTGAAATTGCTGTAGTGCATGAGCTAAAAAAGACATATTACAGTAGGGGAATTGTCAAGATGTCTAAAGAAAGTGCGTGTCAATTTTTGGAAGCTGCTACCTACGATCCAGCTTTACGCGAAAAGTTCCAAGAAGTAGCCAGTCCAGAGGAATTTGTAAAAGTTGCTCGTGAATTAGGCTACGCCTTGACCACTGAAGAATTGAAGGATGTTGTTAAAGAACATAGTGAAGGTGTCATTTTGAGAAGGCAGACGGGCGTTTGGCCCTGGCTGCGGAAGGTTAACTGGATTTAGTGCATAGGCTAAAGCGATCGCGCCTGGGAGCGATCGCGCTGCTGGAGCGATCGCACTGTGGAAGTAAAACAGCGATCGAACATTAAAACTCAGCCGTTGAGCATCGCATCTGGCGTAGACCCTACACCCTATCTAGTGTCTGTGGGTTTGTCCTGAGCTTGTATGCCCTTACTTTTAAAACTACCCGCAAAAAAATAAAGAATAAAGGATAAAATTTTATCCTTCATCCTTTATTATTCATGCTTCACTCAGGGGCGTTTTGCTGTTGTGGAGGTTCGTTTTCATTTTGGGCAATTGTTTCCTGAATTCTGGGAATTTGCAGGAACTTTTTCGTTTCTGCGAGCAAGCGATCGCCCCAAAGATTTTCTTGGAGAAATTTTACATCGGCGTAGCGACTGTCTAACCGAATCGCTGCCTCTCCCAAAGACAAACCCTGTTCGCGATCGCCCTTCGCATACAGCGCCACCGCCATCGCCAACCGGGGTTCTGCCGCCTCCTTATCGAAAGAGCTAGCGGAACGCCACTGACCGAGCGCTCCATCCACATCGCCCATTTCGTACTTAACTAGCCCAATATTATTAATCGCAGGCCAGAATTTCTTTTCCTTAGCGACCGCCTTTTGGTACTGAGCGATCGCATCTGGAAACCGTTTCAGTTTGTAGTAAGCATTGCCTAAATCAAACAAAGCTTCCGGGACATCGGGTTTGATCTTTAACCCAGCTTGCAAAGCACTAACAGCTTCCTGATACTTTTCCTGCTGAAAATGCCCACTTCCCAGAGCAAATAGAATCCCCGGCTCATTAGGTTGAAGGGTTCTAGCTCGTTGCAAGGCATCAATCGCCTTATTTACCTCCTGCGCTTGCAAAAACAAACTCCCCAGTAAAAACCAGGTTTGATAACTGTTAGGAGCCAGCTGAGTCGCCAGTCGCGCTCTAGGCAGTGCCAGATCGTATTGTTGGAATCGCGCTAGCTGAGCCGCATCTTGTGCCAGGTTCAAGCCCTGCTGCTCTAGCTCTTTTGAATCCATTTGTAGCGTATAGGGCACAAGTGCCTGCCCAGAGGCGGGGAGAGCAACGCTCCCTAAACCAAGGAAAACGAGAAGCGGGAATATAGAAAGACGCTTAGGCACGGTGCAGCCTCAAAGAAATAATGCGAAGGAATGTTCAGCAACCTTACCAATAATTTAACTGACCCTAGCAGAAATCGAGAGCAAAGCCACACGTCAATTTGGGGATCGCTGTAACGGATTGGCGGGAAACACTTTCTGTATGGTTCAATCCGTCAGCAAGTTCAAACTCGTTAACATAGGGAAAGAATAAGCAACTTGCTGTAGATAGATACAGTTGAGTGTGACTCCTTGGTGCTAAAGCTGAATCCCATCGTCATTAAAATCACCCTCCCGCAAGCAGCCTGTTGATTCGTACTACCGGACTTGAAGACTACACGAATGCAACTTCCACTAATAAGCAAAGTCAAGAACCCTTCTCGCTGGGTCATTGGGCTGATAGCATCTAGCATCTTGGTAGTTGGTACGACTTATTTCATCATCGGTCGGGCAACACCCAAACTAGACATCGAGAATCTGACCGTACCCGTTAAATCGCAAACCTTGAAAGTACGGATTACCGCTAGCGGTACTGTCGTGCCAGTTCAAAGCGTCAATCTCAGCCCTCCAACATCTGGGCGTTTGGCAAAATTATACGTCGAGCAGGGAGACCGAGTGCAGCAAGGGCAAAAAATCGCCCAAATGGAGAATTCCCAACTTCAGGCTCAATTCTTTCAAGCCAAAGCCAATCTGGCGCAAGCTCAAGCCAAACTGCAACAAGCTCAAGCCGGGAGCCGTCCCGAAGAAATCAATCAGTCAAAAGCCCGTCTAGAGCAAGCTAAAGCCCGTTTAGCAGCGGCGCGGGTGGGTCGTCCCGAAGAAATCGCCCAATTCAAAGCCCGTCTGGATCAAGCCGAAGCGAATTTAGCATCGGTGCAAATTGGTCGTCCCGAAGAAATTGCCCAGACCGAAGCTCAAATCTCTGCCGCCGAAGCGCGGGTGGATTTAGCGCAAAAACGAGCCAATCGCAATCAACAGCTGGCTTCTCAAGGAGCCATTTCTAAAGACCAGTTGGATGAGGTGCTGACAGAGTACCGCAATGCCAGCGCCAACCTTAGAGAAGCCCAACGACGGCTAGAGCAACTCAAAAACAGCACCCGCCAAGAAATTCAGCAGCGTCAAGCGGCGGTAGCAGAAGCGCGATCTGCCTTGCAGCAAAGCCAAAAGGGCGGTCGAAGCGAGGAAATTTCCCAGCGCGAAGCGGATGTTGCAGAAGCGCAGGCTGCTCTGCGACAGTTAGAAAATGGGACGCGCCAAGAGGAGATTGCCCAGCTAAAAGCAGCAGCTGACGCCGCCAGAGCTTCTATGCAGGCGGTGCAAGTCCAGCTCTCTGACACGGTAATCGTCGCTCCGTTTTCTGGGATTGTGACGCAGAAATACGCCACAGAAGGCGCTTTCGTCACTCCCACGACTTCTGCTTCCAGTACGGCTTCCGCCACCTCAACATCGATTGTTGCGATTGCCAGAGATTTAGAAATTCTGGCGAAAGTCCCAGAGGTTGATATTGGACAGATTACCCAGGGACAGCCGGTTGAGATTGTGGCAGATGCCTATCCTGACCAGGTGTTTAAAGGCAAGGTGAAGCTGATTGCGCCGGAAGCGGTCATTGAGCAAAATGTCACGTCTTTTCAGGTGCGGGTAGTCCTAGAAACTGGCAAGGAGCAACTGCGATCGGGAATGAATGTTGACCTGATTTTTTTGGGTAAACCTGCGAATAATGCCTTGGTCGTTCCCACGGTGGCAATTGTCACGGAGAAAGGAAAGACGGGTGTGTTAGTGCCTGATGAGGAGAATAAACCCCAGTTTAAACCTGTGACCATTGGCCCATCGATTGAAAACCAAACACAGATTTTAGATGGCATCAAAGAAGGCGATCGCGTATTCATTGATTTACCCAAAGATCGCAAACCCAAGCAAGAGGAGTAAAGACAGTTGGTAATGGGTAATTGTCATTGGTCACGCTTCTCATTACCCATTCCCGATTACCCATTACCCATTCCCGATTACCCATTACCGAATATGGATATTGTAGAAAGCGTCAAAATGGCTGCCACTACCCTGGTGGCAAACAAACTGCGTAGCAGTCTCACCATGCTGGGCATTATGATTGGCAATGCCTCGGTGATTGCGATGGTGGGCATCGGACAGGGAGCGCAAAGGCTAGCAGCGGAGCAGTTTGAGTCGCTGGGACCAAATGTGCTATTTGTGGTTCCCGGTTCTCAGAAAACTCGCAATACGACATTTGAGGTGCCGAAAACGCTGGTTCTGGAAGATGCGAGAGCGATCGCAACTCAGGTGCCTTCCGTCCAAGATGTCGCTCCCCAAATCAACTCCAGACAATTAGTCACCTATCGCAGTAAAAATACTACTACCTCAATTCTCGGTACAACGCCAGAGTATCTCTCAGCTAGAAGTTTTGATGTGGAGCGAGGACGATTTATTACCGATCTCGATATTAAGCGGAGTAACCAAATTGTCATCCTGGGATCAGAGTTGGCAGATAAATTGTTTGACAATCAAGATCCCATCGGACAACAACTACGAATTAAAAATATCAGCTTTCAAGTGGTTGGCGTGATGAAACCCAAAGGTTCGGCCCTGGGAGACAATCCGGATGAAGCTGCTTATGTACCCATCACCACCCTAGCTAATCGGATTGTGGGAAATACGTCTCCCTATGGTCTTGAGGTGACAGCCATTTCTATCTCCGCCAAAGATGAAGCTAGCATTGGAGCCGCTCAGTTTCAAGTGGCAAATCTGCTGCGGTTGCGGCACAAAATCAACGGTGAGGATGACTTTACGGTTCGCAGTCAAAAAGACCTTTTGACCATTGTTAACACGATCACCAGCGGCTTGACATTCATGTTAGCGGCGATCGCGGCGATTTCCCTATTTGTCGGCGGCATTGGCGTGATGAACATTATGCTCGTCTCCGTCACCGAACGCACCCAAGAAATCGGACTCCGCAAGGCGATTGGCGCACGAGAGCAAGATATCCTGATTCAATTCATCATCGAAGCGGTGTTTCTCTCAGCGGCGGGTGGCTTACTAGGGACTCTGATTGGCGTCGGCGGAATCTCGCTCATCAGCGCCGTCACCCCTCTGAAAGCTGGCATTTCTCCAGCGGCAATTATCCTAGCCGTCAGTGTTTCCGGCGGTATTGGGCTATTCTTTGGCGTCGTCCCGGCGCGACGAGCCGCTAAACTCGACCCAATTGTAGCTTTGCGGAGCGCTTAAAATGCACTTCGCAATGTTCATGGTTCATGGTTCATCGTTCATAGCTAAGAGCTTTTGAACAATCCTTCAATCCTTCAATTACCAATGAGCAATCAACAACTCAGTCCTCAGTCCTCAATCTTCAGTCCTGTTCAAAAACCTGTCGTCATTCGCATGGAGGATGTCACCAAGGTTTATGGGATTGGCGATACAGAAGTTCGCGCCCTTGCTGGTGTGAGCTTAATTGTAGAGGAAGGCGAATATTGCGCGATTATGGGGGCGTCTGGATCGGGCAAATCTACTGCGATGAATATTATCGGTTGTCTCGACCGACCCACCGACGGAAGATATTACCTAGATAACGTGGATGTGTCCTCTCTAGAAGACGCTGACTTAGCGGGAATTCGCAATCGTAAGATTGGTTTTGTGTTTCAACAATTCCATCTCTTGCCACAACTAACAGCGCTAGAAAATGTCATGCTACCGATGGTTTATGCGGGTATTCCTAGTGCTGAAAGACGCCAGCGAGCAACAGTTGCTCTGACTCGCGTCGGTTTAGAGCATCGACTGAATAACCGACCAAATCAACTGTCTGGGGGACAACAGCAGCGGGTAGCGATCGCTCGTGCCATTGTCAACAAACCCGTCTTACTGCTTGCCGACGAACCCACCGGCGCACTGGATTCCAAAACGACCCAAGAAGTGATGGATATCTTCACAGAACTGAACACCAGTGGCATCACCGTTGTCATGGTAACTCACGAACCCGAAGTCGCTCGTCTCACCCAACGCATCGTCTGGTTCCGCGATGGACAAGTGCTGCATTCCCATCTCACCCCAGGAGATATTGGTAAAGTTGCCGTTTCTTAATTTCAAAAAAAGAGCGTTCAATCCCAAGAACGCTCTTTTTTTAATGGCATTTCGGCTCAAATCGCGGGGCGCTTTATTCTATGCGCCCCTGCGATAGCAAAATGGAATGATTTAGAGACTGGCAGTCTTACCAGTTTCAGCTTGAGAGGGAATTGGCTTTACGTCCGTATAGCCCATGTTGCTAACGATTGTCCGGAACATAGAAATTTGTCCCTCAAAGTCAAGACCTTCAATTTGGCTCATCAGGTCGTTAACTGGGTTATTTGCTTGGTAGTCTGAGGGCACGTCTACTACCGTATCACCCATACCCTGCGCCCAGGCGTACCAAACCATTAACTGATTATTCTCTTTCAGCGACCCATAGGCATGGGAATATTCTGTATTTTCGCGGTTGACAATTTCTCGCATAATTGCCAACTGGCGATCGTCATCCAAATCAAAGAATTCTCCTAACAGCTTCGGAGCCAGTTCTGGATCGGTTGCAGTTGGGGCAGCGGGAGTAATCGAGTCTCCCATCTTTTCATAAACATAATAAAACCATGCCAGTTTGTCATCCGTGTTCAACGCTTCAAAAGCCTCAACCACTTTTTGAGTTTCATTGGAAAGAGCTTGAGATTTTTGGTTTGCAGTCATAAATTTTATCCAACAGTGAGGTTCATATTTCCAAAAGTTACAAACTTTGCGGGTTAAAATCGCCCTCCAAGAGAGAGAGTTTGACTAACTCGGTTTCGCAGACTGAGAGTTGGGTGAGGATCTATCTCAAGAGGGTCAAAGGAACGGGGATCGCTCCCTTAAAATCTAAATTGCCGATAAAAAAGTCTAAATAAATAGGAGTTACTTATGACTGAAGAAGTGAAACCCGATCCGCAACAAGCGACAACCCAAGATGCCCAACTAGCAGCCGAACGCATGGTTGCGGGTGAAGAAGCAACGCAAAGTGTCGATTTCGACGCTGACTACGCAGCATCAAAAGAGCTTAGCGTGAGTGAAGTTGACCGGAGTGGTGCTGGTGCCCAAGCTGCTGAAGCCGCAACAGGTGCTGCCAAGAAAATGCCCCAGCCAACAGAGATGAAATCCTCACCAGAAGCCCATAGCAATCCAGACGACTTTCGGGAAATGGCAAAGGATGTCAATCCTAGAGCATAAGGAAAAAGCAGCCGATAATAGCGATAAAAGGATATAGCGCGGGGCTTCCGCAAAAACCAAGCTAAAAATGCAAAAATATGGCTCAACCGACTGTTGGTTGAGCTTTAGTTATTTTGGTGCCAATGTCAGGAATCGTTAGGGGTTTGGTAGGTTCAGCTTCTGGCAGTTTGAACAGAATTACAAAGAATGCAGGATAATGGGCAAAGCTTTCACATTTTGTTACCTTTAAATCCCAATCTTTCAGCAAGCATTCGATCGGCAACCATGCGAACCCATTACTGCGGCGAAGTTAGAAGCGAACATATTGAACAAACTGTCACCTTGTGTGGATGGGTAGACCGTCGCCGCGACCACGGGGGTGTCATATTCTTAGATTTGCGCGATCGCACCGGCATCGTTCAAATTGTCAGCGACCCTGTACGCACGCCTGAATCTTACGAAGAGGCGGCTTCCCAGCGCCACGAATACGTCCTCAGAATTACAGGTCGAGTCAGCAAACGTCCCGAAGACTCACTCAATCCCCGCCTACCGACGGGCGAGATTGAAATTTACGCAGATAAAATTGAACTGCTCAATCAGGTATACAAGCAGCTGCCCTTCCAAGTAGGGGCGGGAGACACAGAATCCCTGCGCGAAGACTTGCGGCTGAAGTATCGCTATTTAGACTTAAGACGCGATCGCATGACTCGCAACCTCCAGTTGCGTCACCAAGTCGTCAAAGCCATCCGTCGCTACCTAGAAGATATCGAAAACTTCATCGAAATAGAAACGCCGATTCTCACCAAATCCACTCCCGAAGGCGCACGGGATTACCTCGTACCCAGCCGCGTCAATCCCAGCGAGTGGTATGCTCTACCTCAGTCGCCGCAGTTATTTAAGCAACTGCTGATGGTATCCGGCTATGACCGCTATTACCAGATTGCTCGTTGCTTCCGGGATGAAGATTTACGCGCCGACAGACAGCCAGAATTTACTCAGTTAGACATGGAGATGAGCTTCATGTCTGTTGAAGAGATTCTCCAGCTCAACGAAAGTTTAGTTTGCCATATCTTCAAAACCGTAAAAGACATCGACCTACCCCGTCCCTTCCCGCGCCTGACTTATGCAGAAGCGATGGATCGCTACGGGTGCGATAAACCAGACACCCGCTTTGGCTTAGAACTTGTCAACGTTTCCGATTTGCTCAAAGATTCTGGGTTTAAGGTATTTTCCGGCGCTGTAGCCTCTGGCGGCATCGTCAAAGTATTGCCCATTCCCGGCGGAAACGACGCCTTATCCAACGTGCGGATCAAACAAGGCGGCGACCTGTTTAAAGAAGCTAGCGTTGCCGGTGCTAAGGGTCTTGCCTATATTCGCGTGCGAGATGACGGCGAACTCGATACCATTGGCGCGATCAAAGACAACCTCACCGAAGCGCAAAAGCAAGAATTGCTGAGTCGCACAGGTGCAAAAGCCGGTCATCTTTTGCTATTTGGTGCTGGCGATACGAATACGGTTAATAAAACCCTAGACAGATTGCGCCAGGTGATTGGTGGCGAACTGGGACTCATCGATCCTGACAAAAACAACTTGCTTTGGGTGACAGACTTTCCCATGTTTGAGTGGAATGCTGATGAGAAGCGCTTAGAGGCGCTGCATCATCCGTTTACTGCCCCCCATCCCGATGATTTGCACGACCTGAAGACGGCACGGGCGCAAGCTTATGACCTCATTCTCAATGGCGTGGAAGTTGGCGGTGGAAGTCGGCGGATTTACCAGCGCGAGGTTCAAGAGCAGGTGTTTGAAGCCATTGGCTTGTCTAAAGAGGAAGCTTATAGCAAGTTTGGATTTTTGCTAGAGGCGTTTGAATATGGCACGCCGCCGCACGGGGGGATTGCCTACGGCTTAGACCGCTTGGTGATGCTCTTAGCGGGTGAAGAATCGATTCGGGATGTGATTGCCTTCCCGAAGACGCAGCAGGCTCGTTGTTTATTGACCGATGCCCCCTCTGGTGTCGATGCCAAGCAGTTGAAGGAATTGCACGTCGCTTCGACATACAAGCCGAAATCCAGCGATAAAGACAAGCAGTAACTCGCGCGATCGCTCTCTAGCGCTAGAGGCGCACAAGGAATTGTGCGCCTTCAAAATTTTTGGGTATTACAAGAATTGCGGCTCAGTTACGGGCGTCGGAAAGTGAAACAGAGGCGGGAGGAAATAATCGCGCGATCGCTCTCCTATCTTCCCAATCTTACAAAAGACCATTAAGCTTCAAAATCAAAGATGATCGCATCGTCTAAGCATTCCAATATCGCCGACTTAACTCGTTCGTGTTCGGGATGCGGCAAATAGGCATCGCGGGCGTCTGCGCTCTCAAATGTCATCAAAAATCCGTGGTTGTAGCCCTGGTTCAACCCCTCGTGGCTAGAATAGGCTCCCCCAGCATAGTAGGTAATGCCTGGAATTAATTGCTGAAGTTCACCCAGTTGGCTTAACAAATCTGCAATCTTTTCCGGCGTTATTTCTGGTTTAAATTTGAGCAGAACCATGTGTTGAATCTGAGGCATTTGCTTGGGTTATTGATGGCAGAGTATCTAAAAGCTTAGCTGGGAACAGAAAGAACACAAAGCCAGACGCGATCGCTCTCAATAAAACTTTTCTTTTCAGTCACAAGCGATCGCTCCTCAACCCTGCTTCTGTTGGTGCTTGCTGTCTTAAACAAATTACACTGGCAAGACCAAATTGTTCTCAATTGTCCTGCTGCTTTTGAGCTGCTTGCTGCACTTGCTCTATGGTTAATCCCAATCCCTGTGCTACCTGTTCTATACTCAATCCCATTGCCAACAATTGAGGCACTGATTCTAACTTGCCCTCTAACTTGCCCTCTAACTTGCCCTCTAACTTGCCTTCCTGCTTAATAGATTGATACATCCTTGTCTGTCTAAATTCATCGTCGATTCCCAACATTTGTGCTAATTCCTCACGACTCAATTGGGTAAACTTGTACAACAGGATCGTCTCTATCAATGCCAACCCCCCAACCCCCCTTCGGAAGAAGGGGGGCCAGAGGATGCTTCGCTTTTATTCTAAACTTTTGCCTAGTTTCTTCATCTTCAATTCCTTGTCTCGCTTGCTCAAGTAACCGCCTAGCTTTGTTAAGAGTTCTCGCTCTTCTCTCCACGACTAATTGCACAATGCCGATGCCAATAGATTCGGCGGCGGCTATTCCTAATTCATCGGGATGAGCTTCTTATATAATTGACAAACATCTGTCTAAGGTTAGAAAAACCTAGGCGGCTACCTCAGGAAAGCTTGCAGAAAAAGCCATGAACTCCAGCACGTATCGAAATAGTTTACTCAAAGTTATCGGTGTACCTTTAAGAGGTTTTATTTTATGGCTTTGCCTTACAAGTGGGGGACTGCTGGCGCAGACGCTTTTCGCAGCCTGGTAGTTAAGAATTTGCAAGAACCCGGAAATTTTGTCTTAGTCAACTACTTGCTTAAAGCAATCGGTCAGGAAAAGGGAGGACATATCTCCCCAGTTGCTGCTTACAACGAAAAGACAGATCGCTTTTTGATTTTAGATGTCTCCCGCTACAAATACAGCGTTTTCTTTCTGGATGAGGTACAGTCAAGCTTCCAAAATCAAAGGTTTTAGGCGATCCTCGTACCTCACTAGCTTCAAAAGTGCTGTATCCCCCAGTCTGGGTGAAAGCAGAAGACCTCTGGAAGGCAATGGCGACACTAGATCCTGATTCCGGTAAGACGCGGGGGTTTGTGTTGGTATCGCGTCAATCCCGCGCCGATTCTTCGTCAGAGATGCGGAAGTGAAAAAGTCGCCGCTACACAGACAAAGGCTATAGCCTAACGTCATACGCTTTGTGCCTGTGGAGAATAAATTGCACGGTATATATCTGTAGGGGCGTAGAGCCGTGCGCCCCTACAATAATTGCAAGCAGATAGCGAAAAAGCATAAAAAAGGAGATATATTCATGCGATCGCGTTTGAGATGGCTGTTGTCAGTTATCAGCTTCATCGGTGGTTGCGCCTACAGCATCAGCGGCGCGACCCCTTCTGTACAAGCCGCTCAAACCATCGTGGTTCGGAAAGGCTTCTCTACTGAATCCATTGAGATCGCGGATCTCCGCCAGCTTGCGGAAACGGGAACTGCCCCATCGTCTCTGAGAAGTTTCGCAAGAAACCTGTCTTCTCAACAACGAAGCCAAATTTTATCAGCACTGAGGGCAAAATTTGATATTGATGTTCTGCAAGTGAGTCGCTTACTTGATACTGAGATTGGCAGCGCGATCGCATCTGCTTTGGCTAGCACAACATCGCGTCAGGATAACGTCGGGGTGCTAGATGTGCGATCGGGACTGGTATTGGGGGCTAGGGCACCAGAAGGACTCTCTTTGCTCAGCTTTATCGAAGCTTATCCCCGTCAAACGCTTTATATAGACTTAAATCGGGCGTTTAAAGTCGTCGAAAATTTTAACAGCGCTTTTTGGCAAACTCAGTGGTTTATGGCGGAGATTGCCCCCCAACTGACTGTCAAGCGCCCCCAACTTAATTTACCCTTTGATCCGACGCTACCAGGAACTGCATCCGTGCAGGTGCTGAACTTGAAACTAAATGATACCCAGCGCCGCCGTGAAATTCCCGTTGATGTTTACTGGTCGGAAGCAGCTTCTCCGGCTAAACCTATTATTGTTCTATCGCATGGGTTAGGTTCGGTTCGCACCGATATGCGCTACTTGGCAGAGCATTTGGCATCCTATGGCTATGTGGTGGCAGCCTTAGAACATCCTGGGAGTAACGAAAGTCATGTGAAGCAGGTAGTCAGAGGCAAGGCTCCTCTGTTGGATGCTCAGGAGTTTTTGGATCGTCCTAAGGATATCAGTTTTGTTATCGACGAACTAGAAAAGCTGAACCAAAAGGCAGGGGAACTTCAGGGTAAACTGGCACCCGATCGCGTCATGGTAATCGGGTATTCTTTGGGCGGTAGTACAGCTTTATCTATTGCTGGTGCCGAGTTGCAATTAGCGTCTTTAAAAGAGCGCTGTAAAGGTAACGTGATTTCCTTTAATCTTGGGGAAGCTTCCCAGTGTTTTGCCAGCGGACTTCCGGAAGACCGCTATCAACTGCGAGATCCCAGAGTCAAAGCAGCGATCGCTTTCAATCCCACCACCTCTTTACTCTTTGGCGAAACGGGTTTGAGCGCCGTGCAAGTCCCCACTTTAATTGAAGCCGCTTCCGCCGATAAGACAACTCCGGCTTTAACCGAACAAATTATCGGCTTTTCTCAAATACCCGCCCCAAAATGGTTGGTGGGTGTGGTGGGAGGCACCCATTTGAGTGTCAAAGATCCCAGCACTACCCAAGATCAAGCTAGACAACCGAATACACTTTACACGGGCGGTGAAGTCGTCGGCGAACAAGCGGTTGCCATCCGCAGCTACATGAAAGCGATCGCGCTGGCAATGGCAGCACAACTCACAGATGATGCTGCCAAGTCCGCGATTTTCCTCACCCCAGAATATGCCCAGTTGGCATCAACAGATGCTTTCCCGATTCGCCTCGTCACTGAGATTCCGCCGAAAGCACAAGCAGTAGTTGACGATTTTCTTCAGAATCAATCAAAAAGGTAATTAGTCCTTGGTCATTAGAGGATGTTTGAAAAGTGCTTTTTCAAACGCTATGGGTTAGAGATCCCCCTTGCATCCCCCGATAAATTGGGGGACGCAAGAAGATTTTCCCCCCTTAAAAAGGCTACCGTGTACACACAAGTGACTTATAAATTTGTGCGCTCAGTGATGGTGCAAGATATCAGCTTCTCGACTCGGTTCTAGTTTTTTAGTCTGTTTAGACTTGCTACGGGATTTTTTCCCACCAGATTTAAAGCGATCGCGCAGCGTCCCAATCACGATATACAGAATTGGCACCACAAACAAACTCAACAAAGTAGCCACGAGCATTCCGCCAAACACCGCCGTTCCTAGAGATTGACGGCTACCTGCACCTGCTCCTTCCGCTGTTACTAGCGGTACAATACCTAAAATAAACGAGAAAGCAGTCATTAGAATCGGTCGCAAACGCTCCTGCGACGCTTCAATTACCGCTCTAGTAATCGAAAGACCTTTATCCCGCAGTTGGTTGGCAAATTCCACAATTAGAATCGCATTTTTACTTGCCAAACCAATCAACATCACTAAACCAATCTGGCAATAAACATCATTGGATAAACCGCGCAGTGACTGAGCCGAAAGTGCCCCCAAAATAGCTAGAGGAACAGAGAGCAAAATAATCAGAGGGTCAATGTAATTTTCGTACTGGGCAGCTAGTACCAAAAATACGAAAACCAGCCCTAAACCAAAGATAATTGGTGCTAAACCTCCAGATTCGATTTCTTCTCGTGAAGTCCCCGACCATTCATAACTAAAACCAGTGGGCAAAACCTGCTGAGCAATTTTTTCCATTGCTTTAATAGCATCTCCAGAACTAGAACCAGGAGCCGGAGATCCAGTAATTTCCACTGAACGGAACAGATTGTAATGGTTAATTGTTGGCGCTCCTGTTGTGGGAGTAATCGTGACTAGATTACTCAGAGGAATCATTTGATTTTGTTGGGAACGCACGTACAGTTGACCGATATCTTGTGGGTTAGAGCGAAATTGTTTGTCTGCTTGGACGTACACCCGATAATTTCGCTGCTGTAGATTGAAGTCGTTTACATATTGCGACCCTAAGGAAGTTTGCAGGGTATTGAAAATATCGTCTATCGAGACTTGCAGCGCTTTCGCTCGATTGCGGTTGACTTCGACCAGTAGCTGAGGCGAGTTCGCAGCAAATGTGCTAAAAACAGCTTGTAATCCTGGTGTTTGATTGGCACGACCGAGCATCTGTCCCATCGTCTGAACCAGAGAATCCAAGTTATTATTACCGCGTTGGTCTTGCAGCTCAAACTGGAAGCCACCAAAACTGCCCAATCCCTGAATTGCCGGAGGATTCACTGGTAAAATTCTCGCTTCTGTAATTTGTGAAAGCGTTCCGCGCAGTTTGCCAAGAATTGCCTGCACTGACTCACCCTCACCGTGGCGTTCCTCCCAAGGTTTGAGGGTGGTAAAAATGAGACCGTTGTTGGCAGTATTGCCGCTAAAACCAAAGCCCCCTACCGCAAAAGTTCCCACAACTAAGGGATTTTTGAGAATTTCTTTTTCTACCTTTGCCATCACTTCGCTGGTATAGTTCAGCGACACCCCTTCTGGTCCTTGGATGACGGTGATGAAATAGCCTTGATCTTCTTCAGGAAGAAATGCTGTAGGCACCTTCAGGTAAAGCCAAGCAGTCAGTCCCAAAGAGACGATAAATAGCCCGATGACAACTCCTTTGAAGCGGGAAAGGACGGTGAGCGATCGCTGGTATTTCCGGCGCGTCCAGTCAAATCCGGCATTAAACCGATCGAAAAACCAACCAAGCCATCTGGGAGGTCTTTGTCCCTGACGCAGCAACAACGCTGAGAGAGCAGGTGTTAAGGTCAGCGCGCTAAAAGTAGAGAGTGCAATTGAGAACGCGATCGTCAGTGCAAATTGCTTGTAAAGTATCCCAGTCGTTCCGGGAAAGAACGCCACGGGGATAAACACAGCCATCAGCACCAGTGAAGTTGCAATCACTGCCCCGAACAGTTCTGCCATTGCCTCAGAAGCCGCCTGACGGGGATTCATTCCCTTTTCCTGAATAAAGCGGCTGATATCCTCAACCACGATAATCGCGTCATCAACCACCAATCCAGTCGCCAAAGTCAGACCAAACAAGGTCAGACTATTGATCGAAAACCCAAAAATCTTGATAAAGGCAAAAGTACCAATTAAGGAGATCGGAATCGTAATCGTGGGAATGATCGTGGTTCGCCAGTCCTGCAAGAAAACAAAGATGACCAAAACAACCAACGCGATCGCTTCAAAGAGAGTCTTGAGTACTTCCGAAAGCGACTGTTCCACAAACAGGGTCGTATCAAACGCCACCTGATATTTCAGTCCAGGGGGAAAAATCTTTTGCAGCTTTTGCATTTCTGCTTTGACTTCCTTGGCAACATCCAATGCATTACTGCCAGGAAGTTGATAAATCCCTAAACCGACAGCTTCGTTGCCTCGAAATCGCAGAAACGAAGTGTAATTTTCTGCTCCAAGTTCAACCCGACCCACATCTTTCAGCTTAACCAGCGTCCCATCCGTATCTGTTTTCAAGACAATGTCTTCAAATTCAGAGGTTTCTGTCAGTCTGCTAACAGCCCGCAGGTCAATTTGATACATTTGCCCTTCCGGCGATGGTTCCTGACCAATTCGCCCAGCACCAACTTGTAAGTTCTGTTCGTTGAGCGCATTAACAACATCTCGATCGACTAAACCGCGACTGGCAAGCCGATTAGGGTCTAGCCATACGCGCATAGAATATCGGCGTTCGCCAAAAATTTGCACATCACCAACGCCCTTTAATCTTTTCAGAGCATCGGTCAAATAGAGGTCAGCGTAGTTACTTAAAAATATGTTGTCGTACTCTTTGTTTTGGGCGTACAAACCGACTGCCAAAAGCAAGCTTGTAGACTGCTTATTCACCCTGATGCCAGTCCGCTGCACCGCTTGAGGCAACTGTGGTTGGGCGACAGAAACTCGATTTTGTACGTCTACAGCGGCAATATCTTTGTTCCGCGACGAGTCAAAGGTAGCTGTAATCTGACTGGTGCCATCGTTACTGCTACTCGAAGTCAGGTATCTTAGCCCCTCAACCCCGTTAATTTGCCTTTCTAAAATAGTCGTGACCGCGCTTTCCACAACTTCAGCACTAGCCCCGCTGTAGTTAGCAGTAACAGTGATTTGGGTTGGGCTGATTTCCGGGTACTGGGCAATTGGTAGCGTGGGAATGCTAATTGCTCCCACTAGCAGGATTACCAAAGAGCAGACTGTAGCGAATACAGGTCGCTTAATGAAGAAATCAACAAACATAGTTTTGGTAATTGGTAATTGGTAATTGGTGGGTATTAAGTATTAGATATTAGGGATTGGTGAAGAAAATTCTCCATTACCTTACTCATTACCTATTACCCATTACTGATTACTTAGACTCAGGAATGATGGGAGCGCCATCAGATAAATTCTGAATACCTGAGACGATAACTTTTTCGCCTGGTTGTAATCCTTCTAGCACTTGATAATTATTTTTCTGGATATCGCCCAACTTCACTGGCTTTTGCTTAGCTACAAGCTTGGCTTGTCCTGGTTGCGCTTGTCCTGGTTGAGATTGTTGAGATTGCGCCACAAAAACAAAAGTTGATCCACCCAAGCGAGAAATAGCGCTAGTTGGGATTAAAACTCCCGGACGTTCTTGCCAAATCAGATTGGCTTTGATAAATTGTCCATCCCGCAGTTGTCCTTGGGAATTGTCAAAGCTAGCTTTTGCTTGAATGCTTTGAGAATTGCTAGTTACTCTAGGAGAAATGAAACTAATTTGACCTGTACCTAGCAATTTTCCTTGAGAATCCTTCCCTTCAACTCTCTGCCCCAAGCGTAAATCTGGCCCCCGTTCTAGCGGGATAGATAACCGCAGGTCTAGCGCTTGGTTTTGAGTAACCGTGGCAATTGTATCGCCACTCTTAACGTAGTCCCCTAACTTGACTGGAATAAGTCCGACAACGCCAGCGATGGGGGCGACAATTGTGGCATCTTTCAGTTGTTCGTTGGAAAGATTGGCGTTGGCTTCAGCTTGCCTTACCCCGGCTTGCGCTTCGGAAAGGCTGGCTTGAGCTGCCTGAATGCCTTCGCTGCTAGCATTTAAGGCGGCTTGGGCGGCGCGGATATCGCGGGTAACTTGGTCTAGTTCTGCTCTTGGCAACGCGCCTTGCTGTACGAGGGTGGAAGTACGGCGGAAGTTTTCCTTTTGTAGTTCTACTTCAGCGACACGAGAAACCCGTTCTGCTTGTAAGGCTTTAATTTGCGAGACGGCATTGGCACGGGTGGCGCGGGCGGCGTTAACAGCCTGGAGGACGCTGGCTAATTCGGCTTGTCTCTTTTCGCGGCTGAGCTGGGCTAAGGGCTTACCAGCGGGAACGCGATCGCCTTCAGCAACAAAAATCTGACTGACTCGCCCGTCAATTTCAGGCTTGAGTACCACCGAACGTTGCGCTTCTAAAGCGCCGACAAACTCGGAACTTTCCAGAATCGTCCCTATCTCTATCGTTGCTAGCTTGACGGGAATTCCTTGAGGTTTACCCACCGCCGCCGCAGTCGCATTCGGTGCTTCACTGGCACGGCTATGCCACCACCGCCAACCAAAACCTGCACCGACGATTAAAAGGATAATTCCCAGCGCCACAGACCAACGCTGTCTTTTCCGGGGTTGATACCGCTCATTTGCCTCATACTCATCGTATTCTAGAGCCTGACGATCGTCTGCGATCGCCATCTGTTCTTTGTCAACTGAAACTGGGGATGGGGACTCAGGATCGGGCATTGTCGTTTCCTCTCCTTTTACTTAGCTTGATAGCACGCTTTAGTCTTAAACAGCGGTACTTATTAAACGACTTTCAACAGCGTCGCTATTGGCTTATATAGTTTTCTTAATGGGCTTGCGGTCATTGCCACCCCACCTCAGTCCGATGATTGAGCCAGAGAGACAGCAGATAACATCTACATATATTAAAATCAAATGCAACAATTAATTGTATCAGATTGATATAAATGCTGGAATTAGCTACTTTAGGTCTACTACAACGCGAACCGCTACATGGCTACCGCTTAAAACAGCAACTAGAGCTGTTCATGAGTGGTTGTATCAGCGTCAACTATGGAGCTATTTATCCGCTCTTGAAGCGCCTGGAAGAACGGGGTGCAATATCAGTGTTGGTAGAGGAGGAAGGCGAAGCGGGTTCGCTCCGCAAGAGTTACAGCATTACGGATCGAGGGCGCGAGCGATGGATGCACAAGATGATGGAATATCCCCATGAAAGCTGGGTGAATGCTCGCTCTCGCTTCACGATCAAGTTTTTCTTTTTTGGTAACTTAGAACCCGCAAAACGGATTAAGTTACTGGAGCATCGCCTGATGGTTTGTCGGCTGCGCCAGGATCTCCAAGAAAGGGAACCGCTGCCAGCAGATCCCTACCAGGCAGAAGTTTGGCGCAGATGTATGGTAGTGATTCGAAGCGAAATCGAATGGTTGACCGAACAACTGGCATCTGAGCGAACAGAACCCTCTTTGGGAAGTTCGGGGCAAAGCGAGGTAGAGACGAGAATCGTCGCCACTTGAGAGACATCGAATCCTGCAACCGAACAATGGCAACGCCATGTCAAGAGAAATACAAGGACTATCTGTAGGGCTAAAGTAGTCAATTATTTCTAGCAGAATGCACCAATATCAAGCTTAGGGGTCTGCATTTTCAGGTTCTTGGCGCAATTCACAAAAATTCGTTTGCCAAGCACATTAGCAACCCAGTATCCTTCTTAAGGTGCTTGAGCTAAAGAAAAGAAGTTTTTCTAACAGCGCAGACCAAATTCAAAAACTTATGCCAAATTCTAGTCATCCGTTTCACTGGGTAAGAACTGGTCTCATGGCTGTGGGTGCGAGTGCAGCGATCGCCATGAGCTGTGCAAAACTGAGTGTTGCACAAGAAACGCCTCCTCTTACTCAGCCAAATAGTGCTTTTGAAAGTCAGGGAACCCAGTCGGTTGCCCCTACGCCAGCGCTTCCCGCAATATCTTCCCAGACGCTAAAGGAAGCCGTCAGCCGAGATGGAGCTAGCCCTCCCGACTCAACGGGAGGAAAGACAGGTGTTTCCCAGTCGGCTCCACCACAACCGCCACAGGCACCCGCCTCTCTGGAAAGCCTACCCCTTGAATACCTCAACCCCAGCGCCAATCCCCTCCAATTTCCCACCAAATCTGAGGAAGTGCAGATTCAAACCTTCCAACGGATTACCCTACAACAAGCTCTGGAGCTGGCACGGCGCAACAATCGGGATTTACAAGTGGCAATTCTCACCCTGGAGCGATCGCGGGCATCCGTGCGAGAATTTCAGGCGGCTGAGTTTCCATCAATCGGCGTAGAATCAAATTTTTCCAGGTCAGATTCTCCGAATGCTGAGCTAAATCAGCAACAGTCATCCTCCTTAAACTCATTATTCGGGAATGACGACGATAATACCGTCTCGACATCCTTTGACACCAGCCTGCAAGTGAGTTACGAACTCTACACCTCCGGGCGGCGCGGGGCACGTATCCGGGCGGCAGAAGAACAGTTGCGATTCGATCAGTTAGAGGTAGAACGCCAGTCCGAGCAACTCCGCCTGGATGTCAGCAATGCCTACTACGATCTGCAAGAAGCCGATTCCCAAACTGAGATTTCCCAAGCAGCAGTGACAGATGCCGCGAGGAGTCTCCGGGATGCTCAGTTGCTAGAACAGGCTGGACTTGGGACGCGATTTGACGTACTCCGGGCGCAGGTACAGCTGGCAAATGCCGTTCAGGATCTAACTCGCAGCCGAAGTCAGCAGAGCATTGCCCGCAGGCAATTAACGCGGCTGTTAAGTCTAGGGCAAACCGTTGAAGTGGCGGCAGCAGACGAAATTGAGGTTGCCGGTGACTGGAATCTAACACTAGAACAGAGTATTATTCTCGCCGTGAAGAACCGAGCCGAGCTAGAACAGCTTTTGGCTCGACGGAACATCAGCGAACAGCAAAGGCGTATTGCCCTGGCGGCAACCAGACCGCAAATCAACCTAGTTGCCAACTACAGCGTTTTAGGGGTATTAAATGATGATGTGGGGCCAGCCGATGGTTTAACCTTGGGGGCGCAATTCCGATGGGATTTTTACGATGGGGGAGCCGCCAGAGCCAGAGCAAATCAGGAGAAAACCAATATAGCGATCGCTGAAACTCAATTTGCCGATCAGCGCAACCAAATCCGCTTGGAGGTGGAACAAGCTTATTACAACTTAAGGTCGAATGCCGAGAACATTCAAACTGCCTTTTTTGCCGTCACCCAGGCAGAAGAAAGCTTGCGTCTGGCAGAGTTACGATTTAGATCCGGCGTCGGCACTCAGACAGATGTAATTAGCGCTCAAACCGAGCTAACTCGTGCTAGAGTCAACCGTCTTACAGCTGTTCTCGACTACAATCGCTCCCTGGCAGCTCTCGAACGGGCGATTAGCAATCTCCCGGATAGTCAACTTTCCGATCAACCCCAATAGGGCGATGGAAGCGAATCGATCCTACGGTGTCTCAAAACACCACTGGCGTTTCAGTAAAGATCGGCTTTGCTAAATTTGGATAATTTTTTAAGATTTCTTAATAGAAGCGAGGTGAGTTAAAAAGGCGGATGGCTAATATTACATTTGTCAACGAAAATCAAGAAGCGATCGCAGCAGATGGGGCTAACTTAAGAGAAAAAGCCCTACAGAATGGCATTGATATCTATACCTTTAGGGGAAAGATGATGAACTGCGGGGGATATGGTCAATGCGGCACCTGCATTGTGGAAATTGTCGAAGGTATGGAAAATCTTTCGCCTCGCACTGAGGTGGAAAATCGCAAACTGAAGAAAAAGCCAGAAACCTATCGCTTAGCTTGTCAAACTCTTGTAAATGGCCCGACAAGTGTGAAAACAAAGCCGCGATAGAAAATTAAAGGTTTTTAACGCAAAGCTCGCAAAGGATTTCGCCAAGTTACGCCAAGGGATGATAAATTCTCTGCGTTACTCTGCGCTTCCTTTGCGTTTAAATTTTCATGGCTCTACTGCCTAGAACCATCCTCCCAGCGGCACTAGCTTGAGAAATTCTTGCTTGATCTTTTGATAAATTGGAATCTTTCCCGGTTGGATGTGAGCATACCCAGTTGTGCCTAAAAATAAGGGAACATCTGGATTTTCAAACGAGATCCGCACCTTTACTATTGGCTTTTGTTGAGATGGCTCGGATGGCGCTACTGGTAAAATTTCTTCTACCTTCGCGTCGTAAGCGCGGAAATCGATTCCCGGTGGGCGAAATCTCACAGACATTCCCTGTTTAATTAACTCAGCATCTTCTTGCTGAATCTCCACAACAGCCGTGAGCTGACTCAAGTCAACGATTTGTAAAAGTTCTTTGCCTTCTGGGAGTTTTTGACCTTCCCATTGGTCTATATCCTGAGTAATTACCGTTCCTGACATCGTTGCTAATACAGTTAGCTGGTTGCTTCTGTCCTGCAATTTTTCTTGTTCTGCTTGCAACAGGAGAATTTGTTTCTCCCACTTTTGCACTTCGGCGGCGGCAACTTTCACTTCTTGTTCGGCAGACTGCACTGCCATATTCTTTTCCCCAGCTTCATCTTTGCGCCGGTTCAACTCTAGACGTATTTCCTTCTTAGCGGCATCAATTTGAGCTTCTGTGGTAGTAATTTGCTGGGTTTTGGCGGCGATTTCTCCCTCTAAAACGGCTCTTGCTCTTTTGGGTTCATCCAGCTTGACGCTAGGCAAGACGCCCTGTTGAACTAATTTCTCATCCCTGAGAATTTCAGTCTGAAGCAAACTTAAACTCTTTTGCAAACCATCCAGTTCTTTGTGACGTTCTTCCTTAGTTCTTTCTAAAACAAGGACGTGAGGTGGCGGATTTCCTTTAAGCATTTGGTCAAACTCTTGCTGGAGTTCGTTAGCTCTTTGAGCCGCTGTTTGTGCTAAAAAACGGACGTGTTGCAGTCTGGATGAGGCGGTTGATTGCTGTTCTGATGCTGACTTCTGGGCTGATGAAGCTTCCTGGAATTTTTGATCGATGTCGGCAAGCTTGTCATCGAGTTCATTACTCGAAAGTTGGGCAATGCGTTGTCCGGCAACTATCTTACTATTGGGACGCACGTAGATTTTTTCCACTACGGCTGGCTCGGTCATAGTAACAACTTTTCTGGAGCCTGGGGTTGGTTCGATGGTGGCTTTACCCGTGACGGAGTTTGCAATCGGGATGAATCCAATACCGACTAAACCAACGGTAATACCACTGAGTATTAGCCATTTGCTGGTTGATTTGGCTGAAGTGGGGGTCTTATTGGGTACGTCGGCGTGTGGCGCTGTTGGTTGCGGTGTCACATTTTTCCCTGTTGTAGGGGGTGGCACCACTTTTAGCTGGGGAGAGGGGCTGGAATTATTGGCAGGATTTGCAGAATTAGGGGTAAGCATGGTGGCAGATGCAGGAGTGGGGTGGGGACGTTGCGGTTTGGGGGTAGAACTACTGGTATCGGCGGGAAAGTAGAAATAAATCGCCCAAAGTGCTAGCAGGGTGAGGGCAGTAATGGGGATATGGGTGAGCGTCCAACTGGTGACAAAACCCAAGAGGCTGCCAAAGACAAGTAGAGTGTAGGCAAGACTACAGGGGGCATAGGCAGCTAAAATCCTCTGGTCGCTTGGTTCTTCTCGGCTGGCGCGTCCTTGCAGCAAGTTGGCATAAAATCCGAAGGAGCGGCTACGCAGGTTGTTGATGCCACTCAGGGCGACTGCCAGGTAATAGCCATCAAACTTGCTTAAGGGATTAAGATTCAAGGCGACAGTAAATAAAGCTGCTGCCATTAGTAAGTAGCTGGTGGTGTGCAGCCACGAGGCGGATGACTGCCATAACCAGAAAGCACCTGCGGCAATTATCAGTTGACAAACCACTCCCGCTGCCACAACTAAGACTCTTTGCCGACGCTTCACTAAGCAATAAGCATCAGTGGTGTTGGTATAGGCAGCGGGGATAAAAAACATGAACATTAGCCCCACGTCCGGGACAATGCCGCCGTAGTATTTCAGCGTGAAGGCATGACCGAGTTCGTGGAGGGTGACAACCAGCATGGATAGCAGGGCAAATGGTAGCACTAAGGCGGCTCCCTGAGTGGCTACCAGTTGGTGTCCGGTGAAGAAAATTTTAGCTTGTTGGGAAAGAGCAAAAGCGCCAGACCAAGCGAGAAGGAAACACACAAAAAAACCGAATTGCTGCGTCCAAATCCAGCGCAACGGGTTAATATTCCGCGTCAACCACTTATCGGGATTGAACAGGGAAATTTTGAAAAACAGTAGTTGTAGGGGGGTGAATTTGCCTTTAGGTGGTTTTGACGGTTTAGTGCCTTCCAGCATGGCAGTCGCCGCCAGTAGTTGCAGAAGTTGCCGCAGTTCGTCGGGGGTGAGGTGGTGTTTTTGAGCGATCGCCCCTAGTGTCATCCGTCCTAAATCCGCGATCGCTGCTTTACTGCGCTCATCCACCTGAAGAAACGTTACATCCTCTGGATTTCGTAATATCCAGTATCCATCTGGGTGCTGAATCCACTGTACGCAAGACTTCAGAAGAGACGAAGTATTTGGTTCTAAATTTGTCGATTTTTCCGGGGCTTTATCACTCGATACTTCCCCTATATTGCTGTCTTCCGGTAGTGCCAGAATTTCTAATTCAATTAATTTCTGTAGTAGCTGAGATACAAAATCGGAATAAATCGCTTCACCCAACTTTTGCTGACAGCGCTTTTGGACTTGTCTGATGGTAAAACGCCCGGTAAAAAATGTTAGAGCATAGCCTTCTATGGCAGAAAACCGGATGCGTCGATTGTCTTGTAGCGCTTGCAAGAGGAATTCAGATGAATTCCGCACCTTGCCCAGTTTCCAATAAGCAGTTAGGTCGGGACAGATCCAGTTACTACTTTCGTTCTCAGCGAATCCACCCTCAAGATTCATTAGCGAAAGTCCTACTTACAGTAGATTCATCCCTAACAGCATAATCTTAAATTTTCAGTTTTAGGAACAAAAACAAAGAAATTTAGACGAATATCTAAAAACCATTTGATTATGAATTAAAACTATAAAAATATATGTATATCTACGGATATTAAATATTGTTTTTCTGTAAAGGTTTACGCCACTTCTTCATCACAACTCTATAAAAAGACGCGAAAAATCTAGATAAAATTCACCATAAATTCACAAACTAAACTAAAAAGTTCAGTAATATCTCTCCCCTTATCTGGAAAAAAAGTCGTGTAAATTTTACTCAAGCCAGAGAAATATCACTGAAGATAGCTGGTGCTGCGCCAAGTATTTTAAACTACCAGGGTACAGGGAATGAATCGGTTCAAGTTTTTCTCGAAAAAGGCTGCGGCTCAAAGATTCCAGCCTCAGGAATCCCCTCAGTTGCCACCGTTGCAGACGTTCATTTTAGAACCGATTCTGACGCCGAGTGGTTTGTTAGACGGCGGAGATAGTGCGCCCGATCCAATGGTGATGGATTGGGGTACGGATGCGATCGCTGATGCAGATATCCCGGACACAGATGGGATGGATGCGATCGCTGATGCAGATATCCCGGACACGGATGGGATGGATGCGATCGCTGACATTGACATTCCAGATGACGACATCGAACCCGTTGACTTCTTCTACGGCGATGCAGATGACCCACTGGGGGCTATTTCAGACCCCAGCCCCATCTTTGAATCTGGCGTCTTCACTGTAGGCGAAACCGGCGAAGTTAGCATTGATTTCCTATTTGACGGCGGTCAGTATCAGGGAGAACTAGCCGTTTTTAGCCTGGATGGAATGGATGAATTTGAGCCTGGTTCGCAAGAGTTTATCCAAGAAGCGGCTTCTCGCGCTTTGAGTAATTCTGAGTTAGGTCATGTAGCGCTTTCTGACACCGCTGAAGGAGCCAAATTTAATGGCGCACTGCCCCACGAAAGCAACTTTAACACTGGCGAATACCAAGGCGTCAAAACCTTCTCAATGCGTCCCGGCGACACCTTTGGCGTCATGCTAGTGCCTCATGGTACTGTACAGCAGCTATTTGACAACCCCGCGGCTGAGGGTTATGCGCGTCCGCTGTTCTCAATGACGACAAGCAACCCGAATGATGCCTTCCACATGGGACAGATTGCCGATGTCACCGGCGATGGCAATACTTTCGTGATGGAAGATATGCGGGTTGATGGCTGGACAGACAAAGACTATAACGACGTTGTTTTCCAAGTGCGGGGTGCAACAGCCGAAGCAGTGCATCTGGATGATGTAATTGACTCCGGTAAAGATTGGCGCAGTACAGATATGGGTCAGGCATTAATCGCTTATGCCGAACCCTACGTTACACCCGATGCTGATGATGGGGGAGCGATCGCTGTTGACACAATTCCCGATTTAGAAGACTCAGGGGATGATGGGGGAGCGATCGCTGTCGATCCTATTCTCGACTTAGAAGACACAGGGGATGATGGGGGAGCGATCGCTGTTGACACAATTCCTGATTTTGAAGACATTGCTGAAAATCCAGCTAATGATACAGAAGTTGTAGAAGAACATACCCATGTCGGAGAAGTACCCGTAACCAACATGGTTCAGCCGCAGCGGTTTGAGTTTGCCAAAGCGAATCAGCCTTTGGTGGGCGTGATTGATACAGGTTTCAGTGCCAATAATCCCGATATTGACTATAGCCGGATTATTTTGGGGCAAGACAGAGTGGCTGGGGATGCTAACCCGTTGCTGTCAGCAGGTGAAGGCAACGAACATGGAACCCACGTTTTAGGTATTATTGGGGCAACTCAAGACAATGGTATTGGCATTAATGGCGTCAATGATGAGGCACCAATTTGGGTAGGCCGTGCAACTGGTTCTGGGCAATGGTCACAATCTCTAATTGAATTTGTAGATGCTGCCAAGGAGTCACAGCAACCAAATGCAGTTGTTAATCTCAGCTTTGACCTGACTCAAATTAATCCTGATGGCAGTATCACCACTCGGACAGAACTGACAGCAGCAGAACGTGGGGCCTTGGAATATGCTCGTCATAACAATGTTTTAGTCGTTGTCTCAGCTGGGAACCAGGGCGGCGAGATGTCGGCTTTAGGGACAGCTTCTTTGGAATTCGACAATGTGATCGCAGTTGGTGCTGTAGGTTCAGACTCTTCTGCCCATGCTGATTATTCCAGCTTTGGGGCTGGGCTAGACGTTATGGCTCTTGGCGGTGATGCTGACAATCCTATTGTCTCAACAAAGGCTGATGGCATTGGAACGGGATTTGGTACTTCTGTGGCTACTGCAAGAGTGACTGGGGCTGCGTCTCAAGTCTGGGCTGCCAACCCGGATCTCAGCTATCACCAGATCAAAGACATCCTCAAGGCAACAGCAACGGATCTTGCTCAAATTGGATGGGATGCAGGAACAGGAGCTGGATTGCTAAATATGAATCTGGCGGTTCAACTGGCAGCATCCACAACACCAAAACCCAAACTAACACAGTCTTCAACCATAAATCTGCCCGATCTCAAAACACCCGTTCTGGGGTCAACTCAAGCAGAGAATGGCGTTGTCTACGTGTCTACCAGTTTTGGTCAAATTCTGCGGATCAACACAGAAACGGGTGAGCAAAGTCAGGTATTCCAAGGTCGAGCATTTACGGATCTTGCGGTTGCTCCAAGCGGCAAGCTTTATGGCTCCACTTTCAATGGTTTGTTTGAAATTAACTCAGCTACTGGAGAAGAGACTTTCATTGGGCAATTTGCTTCAAGGCTAAGCATCAATGCCCTGACATTCTCTCCTGATGGCAAGCTTTATGGAGCAGACAGCGAGACAGGTAAGCTATTCCTAATTTCTCCTCAAACTGCCCAAGCTGTTGAAATGGGTTCTTTAGGTGGGCCAAGTAGCGGAGATATCATTTTCAATGGTCGTAATCAGATTTTGGCAACGGTCAAGGGTTCTACGAGCGATCGCCTGGTTGCTGTAGACGTGACCACTGGCAATGCCAAGATGATTGGTGATTTAGGCTTCTCTAATATTTATGGTTTAGCACTTCTGAATGGAGCGCTGACAGCCTTGACCGCCGAGGGTCAGAAACTAGCGATTAATCCACGCACGGGTGTGGCAACTCTTCAGGGTACGGTTTCCAGCCAAGGTCAGATTTGGGGTGCAGCTGATAATCCTAGCAGTGCCGGGATTGTAACGGGTGAATTACCTACAGTTCTGCCGGAGGGTCAAGTTGACCCCAACCGTCTACCAGTAAATGTGGAACGCGAAACCGATGCAGCATCTCAAAGCAAAGCCAGCGCTATGGGCTCAGACTGGAGGACAGAGTATGACCGCACCCAGAACTGGATAGGGAGTATTACAAGCTTGCAGCCCCGGTTCTTCTGGAGGGATGGACAAGGCCGTAACTGGGAAATCATTAATACTACAAACGGCTATATAATACGCACACCTGGACTAGGAGCCTTTGCCTTTTCTTGGGAAGAGTACAATAACACGAAGAGTTGGGACTTGTTCTGGAATGCAGTGCATGCAGGGCTTACCAGAAATCAAATCATTGCGCTCAAAAATGCTTACTGGGATCGTCGCAATGTAGGTACGCAGATTGTTGGTTCCTTACAGCGTTGGGGCAATGGCTGGACACAAGAGTTCAGGGACGGCAGTGGTAACCGCACAAAGCTGATGTTGGAGGATGGTGCCAATACAGCTTACTGGATGCAGGGCGGCAATCTAGCTGAATATGAATTTGTGGGTGGTCCAGTTGGTCGGAACTTAGAGGGTCGGTGGGTACAATTGGGCTACCCTCGCTCTAACGAAAATCAAATTTCTCGTTCTGATGGCAAATGGGCGGTCTGGCAAGCTTTTTCTGGTAACGACGGTAAAGCTCGTATTCATTACCTAGATGGGATTGGCTCAGTCGCTACTTGGGGAAGCATTGGTTCTCTCTACACCAATTTGGGCGGAACCTATCACTGGTTGGGAATGCCAACTCGTCGAGAGTACATTGACGGTGACACGATTTTCGCTGACTTCCAAGGAGGTCGCATTGCTTACAACCGCAATGATGGACGTACTGAAGCGATTCATTGGGGTGAACAACCTTCTTGGAGACGTCCAGTTGGTAATCCCGATATTGATATCCAAGTTGATTTCTATGGAAATTTTACTTTATTGCAAAGAAACTTAATTCAACAAGCCGTCATAAATTGGGAAAACATCATCACGAGAGATAAGGTATCTAGTGGAGTTCTCAGAATTGCAATAACTCAAGGTTCAAAAACTATGAATGGTGGTACTTGGGGTCACTGGGCTGAAACCACTTTTATGGAAAATCAGCAAAAATCTCGGTTAGACTTAACTCGTGACTACTTAGGAGAGGGGCGTATTCATTTCAATAGCCAGATAATAAATACATTGTCCAGCAATTCATTAGTTCGTCTGACTATGCACGAAATTGGTCATGCACTAGGTTTAGATGAAGCTCAATTTGACGCAACTTTGGGAATGAACAGTGTCATGGATTTAAAAGGTCTAGATCCAAACATCACTGAAGGTATGTATAAACGGCTAGAATGGTTGGGCTACAGCGTTAATCGTAGTTCTAGTATCAACTGGGGTTAATTGTGCTTATATCAGAAGGCGATTTCTTGTATTTCCAGCAATCCCTTTTCCTCCCCCAGAGAATGTCTTTTATCCTTCTCCATGCCTGAACAGTATTGAGGAAATTGAATGGGGTTTATCGCTGGCAAAAACACAGGTTCAACCTTTAATAAATTGATGTAGATGTCACAGAAGCGATTGCACTCTCTATTTCCCCAAATGTGATCGCTCCTCCTTTTCCCCTTCCGAAAGAACGCGCAATCGCCTTTTTTCCTGTTATAGAAATAGGCGATCGCCCAACTGGGCTATGCGAAAGCGTTGCGCGGAAAAAGTCAGTTCGCAGTTTGCTTTGCAGATGCTACGCGATCGCGTATCCTGTATGCTCTCGCACTTGGGGCGGATGGAACGCCAGCACAATATGACCTTTAGGCACTCCAGCCGCCACCAGTTCACCCGTGATGCCATCCTCAATGCCATCATAGTGAATCCAGATTTTGTCATTGCGGATTTGGGCATGAACCATACAGCCATGCACTCGGCGGTCATTCTCCCAACCTTCGTGCATCAGCATAAAATGATTGCGTTAGCGAAGCTTTCCGAAGGAATCGCGGCTAACCACCACATAAGCGATCACATCCCCATAACGGTAAGGCAGATCCGCATAATATTGGAGAATTTTCTCCAAAGTCTCACGCCATTGGTCTATAGGTTGATTTGCGGTTGCCATTGGA
>NZ_JBHZGO010000015.1:0-44025 GCF_042747725.1 Coleofasciculus sp. H7-2 | reverse complement strand
CTTTGAGAGAGTCTAAATCTAGAAGCTCTGTTAGAATTTTAATATCTCTTTTGCTAGCCATAGCTGTAAATTCACCTAAAAATACTATGCTTATATTTATAGTTAATAAAAAATAGTCTTTACATGTTAATCTGTTCAATCTTTTTAGTAACTTTTTGAGATATTTTTTAATGTTTTTTCTAATTATAACTAATGTTTTGGCATAAAAAGTACTGAAGAGCCAAATTCTTTGATTGGACAGGCACTGGGTGGCGCTGATACTGTCAGTCTCGTGGTTGCCTTAGTTCTATTTATTAAGGAAGCTCCCGATCGCAGAAAACAATTTCACTACCAAGCTTGGAGTACGGTTGATGCATCGCATGGCGTAAAAGTTAGTTATGCAAGAATTCTGGCATTGCAAGATTTGAATGAGGATGGTGTTTCTCTTAGAGGTTTGGATTCTCCTGGTGCAGAGTTAGTAGATATTAATCTTCCTAAAGCCAATTTGAGTCGAGCGAATTTGAGTGAAACCGATCTCAGTAATGCCAATCTGAGTCACGCAAACTTCGATAATGCTAACCTCAGTCAGGCAAAACTGAGTGGTGCCAATCTCAGTCATGCCCATTTAAGTTTTATTCGCTTAAATCAGGCTAATCTCAGTAGCGCTAATCTCAGTAACACTAACTTAATTTGTGCGGACTTGAGTAATGCCAATCTGAGCGGTGCTAATTTGAGAAATGCAAGTTTGAGTGGTTCTAACCTAGATAGTGCTTACCTAAGTGGTGCAAATCTCAAAGGTGCTAAAGTCAGCATTTCTGAACTGAAGGCGGCTTTTCTTGAAGGTGCTATCATGCCAGACGGCTCAAAATATCAGTCGCAGAATTAGGCTCAAGAGTAGCAGGACAGATAGGATTTATCTCAAGAAAACTCCAAAGCCGTAGTCACGTCTAAATTTCTATGATTAAATCTATCGGTTCATAGTCAAAGCCAATGAACACCACGAAGGCGAATGAAATTCTCCAACGGTATGGCGACCAAGATAGAAACTTTCAAAATCTGGAGATCAGTCGCATTAACCTGAGTCGGGTTGACCTGCGTGGAGCCGATTTTAGCCAAAGTGCCCGTCGCATTCACTTCCTCCTAAATTTCTACCCAACGCCGCGCCCGATCCTCCTGTTCCCATTCCTGGTCAATTGCAAGGAAGCTCATACGCTGGCGGGATCGTTGGGGACATTTGGTTTATCGGAGGGATTGCAACCATCGGCGTTTGTATTGGTCTCGCCACGCCACAGTCGCCCAGGAATATTATCCCATCTCCACAGTTCCATCGCCAGTATGCGAATGGTGCATTTGTTTACTAGAAAACTATCATAAACTTTGTAGTAATCACCAACTACAAGGGCACTGTTGTAGTCATCCAGGTCTATTGCAACTTCTTCCAAACAGCATACACTTGGGGTTTTGCGTCGTTCAACGATCTGTTCGACTAGATGCTCGGAAACAAACTGTAGACACTTCATTTTTCTTTCTTAATGTTTGTTCTACAAACAGATTTTAAAAACTAATGACTAATTAGCGGATTTCCTCATAGAACTTCTTGAGGTAAGTTGCTTCAACTCCGATACCCCAAAGAAAGCCAATGTAGAGGTATATTGCTGTAGCTTTAAGAGAACCCCATTTTGCCACACGGCGATCGCTACTTTGGACAATGCGATTTACTTGGCGAATCCGTCCTCGTTTCACCAGCTTCAGGCACAAGTCCGCTTCCTCCATAATCGGTAATGCTACATCAAATCCGCCACACTCCCAGAAATCAGCGCGGCGACAAAACATTACCTGATCGCCAAATAATAATCGCAAACCCTTAAAAAACAAACAAGGTCGGAAAAGTAGCGGCGCGTAGTAAGTTTTGAGGTAATTGTGCAGCGACACTCCCCAGCGCGTCGTCTGGGAACCTGCCATCAGAGAAATAAACCCGCCGCCAGCAACGGCTGGATCGGCTAAAGTTTGCTCAACCACTGCCACAAAGTCATCTGGAACCGAGGTATCTGCGTGCAGAAAGCACAGGATATCCCCCGTCGCCGCCTCTGCGCCTCGGTTCATCTGCACCGAACGCCCGCGCTCCTTGGAAATGAGGACACGCGCTTGAGATGACGGTGCGATCGCTGGTAATATCTGCTGGGCGATCGCAACCGTCTCATCTTCACTTTTGCCATCTACCACCAGCACTTCCCACGCAGGAGGCGCAAGCAAACTCAGCTGTCGCAGGGTGCGTTCCAGACACGTCGCCTCATTCAGCGTGGGAATAATAATCGAAACGCGAGACATCTCCTCTTTAGCATCCTCATTCAATAAAAAAAACCGGCGTTACCACCGGCTAAAATCAAGCATCACCAGCACAGCTTGCACATTATGCGATCGATGGAGTCATTTGCTTTTGTTGCTGAGCCAATTCTACGAGACGACGAATCCGATCCTCAGTCGG
The DNA here is from genome assembly GCF_042747725.1 of Coleofasciculus sp. H7-2. Lineage (NCBI taxonomy): Bacteria > Bacillati > Cyanobacteriota > Cyanophyceae > Coleofasciculales > Coleofasciculaceae > Coleofasciculus > Coleofasciculus sp. H7-2. Next base: position 41,561 of record NZ_JBHZGO010000015.1, on the reverse strand, counting down.
GGGATGGGTACGGAAAAGAGATTGCAACCCTTTTGTCGAAATAGGATTGACAATCAGTAGCGGCGACATCGCTGGATTGCCGTTCATCGGAATCTGATGACCCATTGCCTCCAGCTTCTCCAACGCACTGGCAAGCGCCAAAGGATTCCCCGTGATTTCAGCCGAACCCAAGTCAGCAGAAAACTCCCTAGTGCGGGAAATCGCAAACTGGATCAGCGCCGCAGCAACCGGAGCCAAAACGATTAGAAACAAGGCACCCAAAGCGTTTCCCCCTCGACGGTCATCGCGGGTGACAGGGCCGTAAAGCGCTCCAAACGTCAGAATCCGTCCAGCAAATGTAATTGCTCCAGCGATAGTGCCTGCAACCGCCTGAGTTAGAGTGTCGCGGTTTTTGACGTGGGTGAGTTCGTGAGCCAAAACACCTTCGAGTTCTTCGCGGGAGAGTAATTCTATAATCCCTTGAGTCACTGCCACAGACGCATGATCCGGATCTCGTCCGGTTGCAAAAGCATTGGGCGATTTAGTTGGCACTAAAAACAATTTCGGCATGGGAATCCCCGCCCTTTGGCTCAAAGAAGCTACCATATCGTAGAGTTCTGGAGCCTCCTGACGCTCTAGCGGTTTGGCGCGATACGCCATCAAGGCGGCTTGGTCGGAATAGTACCAGGAGCCAAAACTACTGAATGCAGCAAAAGCCAGACCTAAGTATAGCCCCTGCTCGTTGCCGACTAGATAATAGCCACCCAGAACCAGAAGACCGCTGAGGAGTCCCAGCAATGCTGCTGTCTTAATTTGGTTTCCAAACATGATGATTAGAAAGCAGTTGTTGAGGATTTTCTTTATTTGTTCTTAAGTTCTCAGATTTTGGAGTGTCTAAGCTCTATCTCATGTATGAAACTTGCCTCTTCCGGCTGGTAGGGAAATGTGTAACGGGCTACATCTCTTTTCAGGTGGAAGCGATCGCTATTACCAAATGAGCCTTTTTATACCCCGAATCATTGCTTGAAATGGAACTTCCCATAAGTGTTCCAAACCCCAGATATATTGTAGATATCTGGGAAAACCTAAAAATCTTAATTTAAAATTATCTGTATTTACTGTTCTTGAATATTGTAGATATCTGATTATCAAACGCTCGGAAGCTGATTTTTCTTTTCTACTCGTAAGCTGATATTCGCTGCGCTCAAATTTAGAAACAGGTAGATTTTGTACTTGTTGTAAAATCGACAGAGGGATTGGGGCATTGAGAATTTCAGGTAATTTTGCCAGTATATTTTGTAACGGCAAAATTAAGCGGTACTTTTGTGCCAGAGTCACCAGCCGGTTCCAATCAATTTCTGCTTGGTATGAATTGAGAAGTATTGCGGCATCAGCTAGCCGACTAATTGGAAAAACAAAATTATTCATTCCTCCATATACACAAACGTATAATAGCTGCTCGGTGGGATTTAAAACATAAGTTGATAAGTCATCCAGCTTGGTTAATATCGCACTATCCCAGAAATCCTTTTCAGCATCTTCTTGAAAACCATCTGCAAACAGATGCCAGCGAAGATTAAACTGTTGTTTTAATTCATTCTCAAATCCTAGAGTATGGAAGAAGGGTGTAATTGTATCTGGTATTTTTCCTTTGGCTCTCCAGCCACTTTTTTGTAACAGAGTTACGGCTGCTAAAGCATCTGCTGGATGAACTAAAAAATCAAAATTATGTATCATCCGCAAGCCATAATCTTTGTAGTAATGTATATTCAAAGCTGCATCTTTGAGCAATATTGTTTTGATACCATCCTTTTGAAAACAACTGATAATAGCTGCGACTTGTTGCAACAAAACTTGGTTTTCACACCATGTACGTCGGTAAACTCCCTTCAGTCTTGCCATATGCAGATCCGTCACGTCATGTGCGGATAAGTTGCGATAAAGTAAAGGCAGCAACCGATAGGATTCTACATCGAGAGCCTCAATATCGGCAGATGTTCTCCATTTATGCCAGGAATCCATTGCCTCTTCTCCCTGCAAAAGTGCTGCCCGCAACAGCAATGTTTGCTCGAAATTAGGCCAGCTACAGCTATAATTATTTTCTGAATTGAGATTATGCATTTCAGGTAATTTAGGATTTTTTCTAAGCATAATTTAATAATCAATTAAGGTAATTTCATGCCTGGAATGTTTACTCTAATTTTGTAAATCGAGGTGCAAGCCGTAATATAAAGGCTTTGCAAATCGTCATCTCCCCAAGCACAATTAGCTGGCACTTCCGGAGTAACAATTGTTCCTAAATGATTCCCTTCTGGATCGAAAACCCACACGCCTCCTGCACCTGTGCAGTAGATATGTCCTTGCACGTCTACTTTCATCCCATCAGGTAAACCAGGTTTCTTACCATTCATATTGTAAAAAATGCGACTGTTGGCAAGCGTGCCATCCGGTTGAACGTCGAATAATCGAATATGACGGCGTTCCGAATCGTCGATATAAAGCTTTTTTTCATCAGGTGAAAATGCTAATCCATTGGGTTTATCAAAATCGTCGGCTACTATAATAATTTCGTTGCCATCAGGCGAAAGGCGGTAAACTCCCTGAATCGGTTGTTCTTGCTGTTCGGGTTTGATGCCATAAGGCGGATCTGTGAAATAAATAGCACCGTCACTTTTGACAACTACATCATTGGGACTATTCAGGTTTTTACCTTGAAATTTATCGGCTAAGACAGTAATCGAACCATTTTTTTCGGTGCGGGTAACTCGGCGCGTGCCGTGTTCGCAAGCAATGAGTCGTCCCTGCTTATCTCTAGTCAACCCGTTGGAATTACGACTAGGCTCTCTAAAGACTATTACCTCATTCTTGGGGGTCAGTTTAAAGATTTTGTTAGCCGGAATATCACTAAATAGAATAGATTTTTCTTGGTTAAACCAAATTGGCCCTTCAGTAAATTGAAATCCGGTTGCCACCCGTTCGAGCTTTACTTTTTCAGGAAAAATAGTTTTAAAATTTTGATGCTTTGCCTCTAGACAACCAGAGGCTAATAGGGGTTTTATCCATTTCTCTATTAGAAACATTTTCCTTTTATTTTTCCTGAATATACTTATGAAAAATCCAAATCCAAGTAACAGAATAAAAACTAATAGAACTTTTCTACTGAGGTGGATGTTGGCTAACACGATAATTATATAATGACAGTCCTGCATCAATCTTTAACACTGTTCCCGTAGTAAATTCAGAAAAATATTCTGAGGCTAAATAAACAGCCGCTCGACCAATATAACGAGGACTAATTGAACTTTGATGCAGCGGCGTATATTTATCAGGGAGGGGAATTCCCTGGTCATCTTCCGCTACCCAACCGGGAGCTATTCCGTTCACTCTGATCCCATAGGCTGCTAAGTCGATAGCCAATTCTTCTATAATCATTCTTAAGGCAGCTTTTGAAGAACTATAACTAGGCCAACGTACAAGTGTCTCTTGGTGTAAAGAAGTAATAAATATAATAGTTCCCTGAATTTGCATATCTATCATCATGATTGAGATAAGCTTCGTTAGATACATGGGGCCGAAAACATTTGTATTAAAAGTTTTATGCCATTCTTCTAAATTCAGATTTTTTATGCCTATTGTTTCAAATTGAATGCCTGCATTGTTAATCAGTATATCAATAGTAATATTGTTCTGTACAAAGAAACTTTTTAAAGCATCTATATCTTCAATTTTTGTTATGTCAGATAAAAAACTTTTAACTTGAACTGAATAGCTAGTTAATTCTTGTTCTAATTTTTCACATCTTTCCTGATTAATTTCGGTGAAAAAAACATTTGCGCCTTGTTTAGCCATCTCAAGGGCAATGCTTCTGCCAATATTTTTACCAGCCCCAGTTATCAAAACATTTTTTCCTACTAACAGTTGATTATCTATTACCCTAGAAGTATCTACTTCTAGGATATGAATAATTGGCTTTGGAGGGATAGATGGAGATGGATTAATGAATGATTTTAAGGCGGCTTTTAAACGAGTTTTAAAATTGATTTGCATGACAATAACTATGAGTTCTTTACCTGCTCACCTGCGGCGCGTCGTCGGTCAAGAGAAGCTTTGAGAATTTTAATATATTCAGTTTGGAATTGCCTTTCTCTAATTCCCTTATTTGTTTTATGAATCCGTCGCTTTGCAACCAAATATGGTAACATTTTCATCCGAAGTTTTACTTCAACAGCACGTACATACCAACAGGCAAATTCGGCTAGATTCCACTTAGTTTCAAAAGAACCTACACGGAAAAAAGCATCTCGTTTTATCAGTAAGGCTGAGGGGATATGTCCCGATACTAACTCAGTAGGACAGTGGATTTTTGCCCTCATACTCTCCTCTAAGTCTGGGCTATAAAACTGTTCGACTAATCCGAATACTATATCTAGTTCAGGTTCGCTTTCAAAAGCTGTCATTTGACTTGCCAGTTTATCTTCTACCCACAAATCATCAGCATCGAGAAAAGCAAAGAAGTTGCCTTGTGATAATTCTATGCCGTGATTGCGGGCAGCAGCACTACCACTGTTAGTTTGAAAATAGTATCGTACTAATGAGCCAAAGCGTTTTGCGACTTCTGCACTACCATCCGTTGAACCATCGTCTACGACAATAATTTCTATGGGTTGATAGGTTTGAGCTAGTACGCTTTCGATAGCTTCAGCCAGATAGCGATCGCAGTTGTATACAGGAATAATAACGCTGACCAAAGAAGAACCGCTCATTTTTATTCTTTCTCCAGTTTTTGATGGCGTTTACGTTCGATTGATTGTTTCATAATCTTCAGTAAATTTTGGTTATTAACTGCTGAATTTAGTGAAAGATTTGTATTGTGGATGTGTTTATGAAGTAACACTTCAGCCATAACAGTCATTGAAATATTATTATCTTTAGCGCGAGAGAACCAATCAACATCTTCAGCCACCGTAAATTCAGGATTTAACTTGCCAATCGCTTCAAACAAAGTCTTTCGCGCTACCAAAGTTTCCATAATGCAACCGATATGCTCACCTTCAAGTAACTCTGGTCTAAATCCTGGTGGAATGGAATGCCCTTCCTCCAAAAAAAACTTGACTTTGGCAACTGTGTATTGGATTTCTGGATGTTGAATCATATAACTAACTTGGGTGCTTAATTTGTTAGGTGTCCAAGTATCGTCATGGGAAAGAAAAGCAATAAATTCTCCTCTAGCAGAATCAATTCCTTGATTATAAGCATCTGCAATTCCCTGAGTAGTTTGGCGGACATAGCGAACCTGCTGAAAAGATTTAGCAATATTTTCAGTGTTATCTATTGATTGACCATCCACAACAATAATTTCATAGGGTTCGTAAGTCTGAGCTAGAATGCTTTCAATGGCTCTTGTTAAGTAACGCTCTCCATTTTTGACAACTATAATTACACTGACTAGCGGTAAATTTTTGTTCGGGTTATTTTCTGCAACCATTACATTATTTTTGGGATTTCAGGAGAGGTACCAAGGTACTCATTAATCGGTATATCTGATAAGGAATTATTTTGAAAATTCCCACGTTTCCGGCATCGATCTAAATGGTTTTTGAAAATCCTTACAAACCCAAGTTCGACTAAATTTTTTCCTACTGTCATGTTATCTTTATGCTTGCGATAAAACAGGCTTACCTGTTCTAATATAACCTTTGAAATGCCCTTTTCCCACGCTCGGATAAACCAATCAATGTCTTCAGCATAATTGAGCGTTTCATCGAAAAAGCCAACTATATCAAAAACTGATTTTCTATAAATTGCACTTCCTAAATTAATATAGCTGTAAGGTTGGTAAGCAAGTTCAAAAAGGGGTTGATTGTTCACCGCCAGTTGAGATAGCTTCATTTGTTGAATTAATCCCTGAACAATCTTTACCGAGGGATTAGCTGCCAAATAATTAGCTTGAAGTTTAAGCTTATCTTCCGACCACAGATCGTCAACATCCAAGAAAGCGATCGCATCCCCTTTCGCTATCCTTAAACCACGGTTACGAGCCGCTGCTGGGCCGCTATTTTCCTGATAAACATAGTGGATACTATCTTTAGATCGCGCTGCTACTTCTGCTGTTCCATCAGTTGAGCCATCATCAACAATGATAATTTCTAAAGGTTGATAGTCCTGGTTTTTGACATTTTTAATGGCTTCTGAGAGATACTTCTCCCCGTTGTAAACCGGAATAATAACGCTAACGAATAATTGGTTATCGTCCATTGTTTATTGCTTTGTAATGAGGTTTAAAATCACTTCAGGAATTTCCCTTAAATCGGTGCCGAGTTCTAAGTAATAACAAGGAAGCTGGCTAACGATTTTCATCATCATCTGGCAAGCTTCCTTGCCAGCACCCGGTAGTTGTAGAATTGTACTCGGCGCAAGTGCTGCTAAGGCTGCTGCCGCCGAGGTCGGTTTCAAGGTGGTGTTTGTTTCCCCAGTAATGCGTGGGATTAAAATTGATCGGAGGGGAAAACTGGGCAATATTTTTTCGGGAAAATGGTCATTAATGAAATAAAGCGCTTTTTCCGAATCGAGGCGATCGCTATTGCTAATTGCCTTAGCGAGAAACGGCAATCTTTGAACATCATCGGCATTTTTTTTGCCAGTGCTGTAAATGCTAAAAACAGTTGGAGTGGGGTCAGAAGCAATCAAACTATAGTCGTCGCTGGCATAGAAAAGCTCAGAGTTAAGGCAGGTTAAAGCTGTAGTTGATTTACCAGACCCCCCTTTTCCGACTAGCAACACGCCGCCACTTGGCATTCCAACTGCACCCGCATGAACCAGTTGCAGTCCCCGCTTACTCATCCAGACGTTAAAAATTGTCCGTAGCGGAGAACCTGCTTCCCAGTAAGGAAGTTGTTCGGTTGTCTCAACCCAATAGATTCCCAGGTTGCGATCGCTATCTAAAATGCTTAACGCAAACGCACCCCATTGGAAACTCGTATGAATGCGTTCATTAGTAAACCCGATAATTTCCCCGCGCTTTGGATGATGATGATTTCTTTGCCAAGGTGGAGGCGGCATTACGGTGTTTGTCGAGGCACTATCCCACAAACAAACTGTCAGCGCTGGATCTGAAACAGGTTCTGTAGCTAAATGTCCTAAAGCTGGTGTCATGTAGGGAATTAAAGCTGAACCAGCAAAACGCAACCGAATTTTAAACCCGCCTAAGCAATAAAAACGGTCAATAGAACCAGATGCAGCCTCAGCTTTTTCGTATAGTTCATAAACTGTATTAAAAAAAGCTAAAGCGTCTTTCTGTTCTGTTTTGGTGGCAATCTCGGATGCCAATTCGTTAGTAATCATGTTGAAAAAAACTTAAGGAATTAGCTGAAACCTAGGGGCAAATCCTGACGACTGCCCCTTCCCAATACACTTTGAAGCTGACTGATAATGATGCCAAATGCTGATTTAATCAGACCTCAACTTTAACATTAGGCCAGCCCACCACCTCATTAACTTCATGGATGGGGTCTAAAGCCAGCAATTCTTCCATATCTGTGTATTTTTCTAAGCTTGGGGGTGAAAAAGTGAGCTTTTCCGGCTTACCGTTTGTTGTGGTTGGTAAGCTAGCTATATTTGAATCTTTCGACTCTTCTGTGCCGTCAAAGATAATTAGTTCTTCTTGCTGCAATCTGGCAATAAAATCATTGACAGTATTTTCAATATTTTGGCGATCGCCCTCGTAGCACTGAATTATTTTTTGGATAATATTGCTTTTGGAAGTACCTTTAATAATTTCTTCCCAAATATCAGCTCCAACTTTAACCAGACTATAATAATCTCCCTTATCCAAGTTGACGATTACAACTTCACCATCAATGGTTTCGTGGACAACCTTAGGAGCATTCACCTTGAAGATTTCTGAATGATTCATGATTATGGGGGGCTTCGAGTATATTACCAAGCTTTGTTTCGCTTATCTTAACCCTAAGCTAACCTTAAGATATTCTAATGTCAAGATATAAATAATTGGTTTTTATCATCAATATATAAATAATATAATTATCGGGCTTTTGCGAACAAATAACTATTTAATATCCTCAAGAATATCACAGCATAAATATTATGAGCTTTTGATTTAAACAGATTGGTAAAAAGCTCATAATATTTAATTTAAAATTGAAAAAATTTTATTTCTTTTCCAACACCATCTTCATTAAGGAAGAAATTTTATACTTTAAGCATGAAAATCATAACTTTTTTTCCTCAGCTTGAATCTTTTCAATACCTGCTCTCCTAATAGCCTGATTGGTCGCAGCAGATAGTAAAGGAAAGCTGGAAATTCCGCCAAGGGTAGTAGCAGCCAGTCGGTAGTAGTCGGCGTGATTGCTAAATTCAGAGAGTACCGCACCCTGTCAATCAGGCGTTCTCTGGCGTTTAAATGGAAGCGGGTGGTTGTCCCGTCTTTAACAGAACCGTCCGACGAACAAAAAAGCTGTTCGCATACTTCAGCCGCTAGCAATTCTACCGCTGGGTCAGCCTGAATCTTTTGCCAGACATCATCTGGCAAGGCAGTTCCCAGAAGACGATGTGCCAGCATTAAACCCAGAAACAACATTCGCTGACCGCCCTTGGCGCTAGCTTGCTGCATCAGTTTGCCCCAGTCTAGCTGTGGATGGCTGCGGATAAGTTCGGCTACGTCGCAGATTCTTGCCAGTTGTGTCCAGCAGTCTTTGGTTCCGTGTCCGCAGATAGTTAGCAACGAATTCTCTGGCGAGAGGTTGGGAACTGTCGTGCCAGCAATGGAGACAGGCTCAAGGTCATCCCACAATTCTTTAGAATCGATAGGAAAAGAAAAATACTTCGGCATCACTCCCCAGTGCAGTTCCACCAGCACTCCTTTCTGGTGGTTTCTAAATGGATAGGCAGCTTCGCGCACAAATTGATGAATATGAGGCGAAGTCACAAAAGCTGCTTCCTGTTCTTGAGTCACTTCGATGCGCTCGATTTTCATCTGGTATCCTTGAGACAAAAACAGCGCCTTTGCACGTTCGATGTCTCTTTTTTGCACCAGGATGTCTAAATCCCAGAACTGTCTTCTCAACAAATTGCCGTAGGCACAAGCGGCTAAAACTGGCCCTTTGAAAGGTAGAACCGGGATTCCTTGTGCTTCAAATAGATTCACGAGTCTAACCAGTTCGCCGCTCAAAAACAGGCTGCGTCGAGTTAGGATTTGAAAATCAGCCCGCAACTTAGTCAGAATGTTCTTGGGAACCGCTTCCGGACAGGTGCTGTTTAGATTCCAATACAAAAGCGGCATCACCTTATGCTCAGTCGCCATTTGGATCAGTTCTGCCCAATCTAGGTGATTTTCCTGAAGTAGAGTGACTAGCCGCTCAACTTTTTCCAATTCCATCTGAGCGCTGGCACAGATTAGCAGCACTTCGATTTCAGGGCGAGTCCCTACCGATGAAGCTTTAGCAGGTAATGTTTGCAATATCTGACTCCACTAATTTGGCTAAGTCTGGTAATAATATTCACAATTAGTCAATTTTTATATACAAATAGGGCAAAATTTGTGTAATTTTGATGAAAATATATTGAATTTTAGTAAAGATTTAGTAATTTCCAATTTTTGCTAGTGTTTGTACGATGGTAGTGTCACGAAATTTTCGCTATACGAAACTCCTAATTTTAGAACCCTGACTAATCAAGGGTTTGAGAAATTGCCTCTAGGGTGAGGCGAAAAACTAATCACCGCTAACCAGTTGTAAGAGCTATGTTTTCTCCTTTTTAAGGAAAGAGCAAGTCTTATCCAAGAAATATTGCTAAAAAAACCCATTTTCTTGAAGAAAACGGGTTGTAATAGCAGCTTTGATTTTGGGCGATCGCTTGCAGGCAGTCTTTCTACTCAGCAGGCGCTGCGATCGCGCCTTTCGCTAACAGCTGTTTCCACTACCTGTATACTATGGGTTGTTCGACAGCATCTCGGAACTGTTGCACTTCTTCAGTGAAGCCTATTGGCAGAACGCTGACGACATTTTCATGGGGACGGGGAATGATCACCCAGGATTCTACAGCACCACCATGAACTTTTTCTACGGCAGCAATTCCCGCCTCCATTGAAGTTTTCACTTCTGAAACATCCCCCCGAATATTGACAGTAAAACGGGCGCTACCAACTCGGATATAGCCGACTAGGGTAACTCTTCCAGCTTTAACCATCGCATCTGCCGCTGCTAGGACAGCAGGAAAGCCTTTTGTTTCTATCGATCCAACTGCCTGTGGCATTGGCTATCTATCTCCTGAATCTAAATTTAATTGAGTTACGTGGAGCTAAGAACTAATTGTACGAATTTTCGATGCACCTTTTGATGGAAATGCCCCTTGCCTTTACTTTCCAGCTTTTTGACTTGACAAAAGAGCAAACAATCGGGTGGACAAAATCCCAAGAATTGCTGGGATGGCTGGCAATGTCCGCCCAAAATTAAGTTACTGTTGTTAACCAACTACGACATACGGAACTGTTCAACTTTCTGGGTAAAATGAATGGGCATAACCATTTCAACATTTTCAGTAGGATTGGGGATGATGTAGTGGGAGATGACTTGACCTCCGTAGACTGTCTCTGCGGCTTTAATCCCAGCAGTAACAGCGATGTTGACTTCAGAAACTTTTCCCCGAACGGAAACCATAAAGTTCCCTTTTTCTACAAGTCCATAATGAACCAGCGTGACTGCACCAGCTTTAACCATTGCGTCTGCTGCTGCTAGTACAGCTGGGAATCCTAACGTTTCGATCGTTCCCACTGCCTGTGGCATAAAATCAGTTCCTCCAGTCCCAGCAATATTCCCAGCAATATTTCATTGTACGAGGCTTCTGATAATATTTTTGATTTGAGATTTAAGATTTGTGCTTCTGGAGACAAAGCGAGAAGCGCGGCTGCGGGCAGTATACGCTAGCTGTTGTCGTTCAGATGCTGCGAAGATGGCGATCGCTACCCTTAATAGAAGGCATCCTAGATGTCGATAGGCTAGAAGTGGAATGATTGAGTGGGTGAAGATGTCAGCATAATTATCCAACTGAAGCAGCGACTAAAATCACCTTAGATGCGTTTGTCCTATCAACCCTCCCAGATGCAGGATGGAAAGCGAACACTAAAAAAAAACGACTTAAAATTTTATGATTTGAGCGCGGATAGGTGGTGGCATAAAGATGATAAAATATTATTAAATTTATGGATAATTAGAGGAGCTTAATTATTTGTAACCTGGTTAGAGCGGAAGCTAGGTTAATTTAGTTTTCCTACTTATGTTCAGATTCTAGAGGATAATTATTTGCTGGAGAAGCTGACCATTCCCACATTGAACCCGCATAATTTTTCACATTATTAAATCCTAAATCAACAAGTACAGCAGTCAAAAAAGCTGAGCGGATGCCGCCCGTACAATAAGTAATAATAGGAGTATGACGCTGAATTCCTAATCTTTTTAACTTATTAATAATCTGGTCACGAGGCAGCAAATTACCCTGGGCATCTTTCAAATCTTGGAAGTAGAAATGCACGGCACCAGGGAGATGTCCTCCTCGCTGTTCGCCGTAAGAGGGAGTTCCTGCATATTCCCTCGCTTCGCGGGCATCAACTACAATCAAATCTGGGGATATATCTTTTGCTGCAAGATTGGCTTTGAGTTCATCGCGCTGAATTTCCCATAACGAAGTTCGCTGCATAACAAAATCGCCAGGATTGGGTTGAGTCACGCCCCAAACAATCGGTACACCTGCGTTAACAAGTGCTGAATGTCCCCCATCGACAAATACTGCTTGTGAATGCCCTAGAGTGCGTAACATCCAAACAATACGCCCTTCTTCGCCAAAATTGTGAACTGGATTGCCAACGACAACGACAGGTTTATTGTTGCAAATGCCGACAGCGCGAAGTTTTTCTGACAAAATTTCTGGATTGTCAATCAATTTCCCCTTATGCGGTGATTGTTGTTGCGAGAATTGCTGCCAAGTGACATGAACAGCACCAGAAATATGCCCAAGCAACCAGGAAATTTGATTGCGAACATCCAGAATTGTCGCCCCCTGTTCAATCAATTGCCGCGCTTCTTCTGAACTGACTACCCACCGATTGCAGAGAAAATCCTGATTCATAACTTTAACGCTACCCTTACCATTCAAATTCCTTTGCGTACCTTTGCGTTAAAAATAAATCCTACAATCACCCAAAAGCCAAAATATGCTTAGCGGTAATCTCCGGCTGTTCAAATTGAGGAACGTGCCCGCAATTCTCGATCCAAATTAGTTGAGAATGAGCGATCGCTCTCTTAAACTTATGGGCATCGTCTGTACCCAACATATCATCAGACTCACCCCACAGAATCAGCGTCCGCTTATCAATTTGAGGAATTTTATCTGCCAAATCCCCGTAACCACCACTTTTCATAAACGCGATTATAGCCTCGTGCCAACCGGGCATTTCCATGTGCAGCGCCGCACACCGAATCGCCTCAATTGCAGTCGGTTCCAAGTTACCAAAAGTGCTGCCCCATAACAGCGCTTGGAGTTTGCGCTGACGCCAATATTCTACTGCCAGAAAGTCTAAGGGAGGAAATAGATAAGAGGCAAGCGGGAAGCTACCACTGAAACCCACACTGTTAATTAAAACCAGCTTTTTGACAGCGTGCGGGTAAGTGAGGGTGAAGTCAATTGCTGCTGCACCTCCCATCGAAGCGCCTACCAACATGACTGGCACTTGGATGTAAGTTTTCCAGAAGTAATACAGGTGCGTCTTGATGGCGTCGGGGTTATACAAAATTCCCTGCACTCGATCTGTAAAGCCAAATCCCAACAAATCTAACGTCCACGTTTCATTTTGGGCGGCGAGTAGTGGCAGCAAGCAGCGGAACTCCAGCACCGAACTATCAAAACCTGGTAGTAACAGAATTGGGGTGCCGCCGTTCCCCTGATGGACGTAAGCTGTAGCTATCGGTTGTGGCGAGAGAGAAGTTTTAATCGCCTGACGCTCAATTTTTTGGGCAAGGGCGATGGATGCGGACTCGCGCAACTGCTGAACTTGGGAGGGTAGAAAATCGGCAAACATCAGCGTTAGTGTTTCTCCACGCTTTTTAGGATGCGAACTAAGTAAATTATTCAGTACACTGCAAAGTAAATGAGTTATTTTCTCCCCTCTTAAAAAAGAAAGGTAAGCCCTAACCCTCCTTCCCTGCAAGGAAGAGGGATCAAAACAGAGGGAGAAGTGAACCGAACCGTATTGCCTACAATTCCACTTAACCACTCCCCATGACAGACTCTCTGCCTTTGCGCGATCGCTACTTACAATTAATCGACCAAATTGTGCAAACCACCCTCAAAGGGCAGATTCGCTCAAAAGAGCAGGTGTATAAAATGGTCGTCAAGGATGTGACTCCGGGTACGGGCGAAATTTTCGAGCGAGTTTTAGAAGAAACCTTAAGCGCCACCCAGCAACAGGTGGACACTCAAAAGGATGAAATGAAGCTTGCCAAGGCGACTCGTACCTTGAGGGCGATGCAGACGATTCGGGGAGAATGGGAACGGGCGCAGGAAAAAAATCGGGCGACGGATGCGATCGCTACCTCTGTTCAACAAATTATCGCTTCTCCACCAGACGACAAGCTAGCGGCTTTATTACGGGTTATCGACCCTAATTTAGCGCAAGTTTTGAACTTATCGCAGTTGGCATCTGCACTGAAGCAACAAGCGCCAGAAATTACCCATCCCGAACAAGATCGAGATGTGCAGCAACTTGCTGAAGGTCTTGCCCGTGGCTTAGAATCTTGGCAACGCTTGGAAGGGCACCTGGTAAGCTGGATCTACGACCAAAACCGCTCGTTAGGATTTGAAGGCACACCGGCGCAAAATGGCCCTTGGGCAGTCTGGGAAAAACAAGTCAATAGCCCCTATCCTCAGGCATTATTCCACACGCTTGCCCTCAACGAATCATTAACCGAATTAGTAGCAAAACAACCGCCTGACTTAATTTCCTTGGTTGAGTTAGCGGTAATTTTGCAATACTTGCAGCGGGGATTGGCGAACTGGTTTGACAAACTGGTTTACGACTCCAAAGTGGGCGCGAAGCTGTCGATTTCCACTTTTCTGACTTTTGCCGTTATTTGGTCGCAGTTAGCGAATGGCTTGAATCAGGCAACAATTCTCAATTCTACTTCACGCGAACCCCTGGAAGGGGTCGTCCCCTTGGGACATCGCTTGGTGAATGGCTGTTTTCAAATTACCCTACAAATCCTCAGAACCTTTTCACAGCGGCAATACTTCCCCCTCTACGGTGGCATTTTCGCCTCATTTTCCGGCGCATATCTCCGCACGACCCTTGACTATCTAGATGCACCGCTGCGACAAGTCGAAGGAACTCAAGAAAAAGCTCGAATTTTGACATTAGTGGGCTATTCCCAGCGGGCGCAAGGTCGATATGCAGAAGCGATCGCATTTCATGAGCAAGCCTTAGAAATCGCCAGAAATGCAGGCGATCGCCCTTGTGAAATTGCCAATTTTAATCACCTCAGTCGCACCTACGTCGCGCAAAAAAACTATGCCGAAGCCATCAGCTATAGCCAACGGGCATTAATTCTCTCTCGTCAAACGGGAGATAGATTAGGAGAAGCCAACGCCCTCGCCAATCTCGGCTACAGTGAAGTCTTCCAAGCTCAACAATTAGAACAAGTAGAACCCGAAATTTACGAGACAGCCATCAACTATTTGCAACAAGGATTGCAGTTATCAGAACGATTAGGAGACGGTCAAAGTAAAGCCCTTTGTTGCAGCAGTTTGGGAATCGCCCTCTTAATTGTGCAACAACCCCAAGAAGCCATCAAATACCTAGAATCCGGCTTACAAGCCGCGCAATTTTCCGGGGATTTATACCTACAAGGACGAAACTTAGCTTACTTATCCGAAGCTCACTATAGTCTGCAAAACATAGATAAAACAATCATGACAGGTAGCCTAGGAATGTATCTCCTAGAGCAAATTGCTGCTGAAGAGTGGCGGAAAACCGCAGGCTTACTCACCATCTTGCAGGGACAAATGGGAGCAGAAGCCTTCCAGAAAAAATTGCAACAATCGCGCCCACAAATTATCGCCCTCATCGGCGTCGATGGCTACGATTATATTCCCCAAATTTTAGAACAATACAAACAATCCATGTAACCCTCTCACCCCTCTTCCTTGGCGTACCTCTGCGCTTACCTTTGCGTACCGAAAGCGTTTAAAAAAACACCTATGAACTTCTTCGATAAATTACTGCAAGCAATCGAGCGCAATCAAAGCTTACTGTACGCAGGACTCGACCCAGATATAGAGAATCTAGCAAAGCGCGATGGGGCTAGCGCCATTCTCCCTTCGGTCGATCGCACTCTTCTTAGCGACCAGCTACAATTGGTCATTGCAGAAACTGCCGATTTAGTTTGCGCCTATAAACTCACCCTCGGCTATTATCAAGCGCTAGGGGCAACAGGTTTAGAACTACTTCAGCAAACCCTAGCAGCCATCCCCGCCGACATTCCAGTGATTTTGGATGCCAAGCACGGCGACCTCAACACCAGCACCGTCTTTGCCCAAACCGTATTTGAAGACTGGAAGGTGGATGCTGTCACCTTGAGTCCTTACCCAGGACTTGACTTAGCGGCTCCCTTTTTGGTCTATCCTGCCAAAGCTGTCTTCGTGCTATGTACCACTGACAACCCATCAGCCGCCGTGTTGCAAGAATATCCAGGCACAGGACTACCCTTTTACCTACATCTAGTGAAAGAAGCCCAAACTTGGGGCACGCAAGAACAACTAGGGCTAGAAGTGGGGGCTGCAATGCCGGAAATTCTGACTCGCATCCGCAATATCGCGCCAGAACGCCTGATTTTAGTGCAGGAATGGTCAGAAGACCAAAACTTAGCTCAGATGCTGGCGGCTGGCTTAAACAGCTATGGAGAAGGGCTACTCCTGCCAGTACCCCCAGATTTATTAACCACCGAACACCCGGCTGAGGCTGTCCAAGCCTTACGCGACACTGTTAATGAAGCACGTCTCAAAATTGTGCAGGAAAGCCCCACCTGTGACTTGTGGCTTCCAGATGTTTGCTTCTTGCAGCCTTCTCCCCACCGAGCTTTGATTTTGCAACTTTACGACCTTGGTTGCATTATGTTTGGCGATCGCGTGCAAGCCTCTGGAGCCATTTTCCCCTACTACATCGACCTGCGGATCATCATCTCCCAACCGCAAATCTTCCATCAAATTTTGAGTGCTTACGCCGAGATTCTCAAAGATTTGCACTTTGACCGAATTGCCGGAATTCCTTATGGTTCCTTACCCACCGCTACGGGGTTAGCGCTGCGCCTAGACCGTCCGATGATTTTCCCGCGCAAGGAGGTAAAATCTCACGGCACCCAACGAGCGATCGAGGGTCATTTCCAGGCGGGAGAAACAATTGTCGTTGTCGATGATATTCTCATCAGCGGCAATAGCGTCATGCAGGGGGCAACGAAACTCAAAGATGCTGGATTAAATGTCGAAGATATCGTAGTGTTGATCGACCATGAAAAAGGAGTCAAAGATCGGCTTCAGGAAAACGGCTATCGGGGTCATTCTGTGCTAGGGATGGGGGAAGTTGCCGAAACGCTGTACGAGGCGGGGCGGATCAATTCCGAGCAATTCCAAATTTTGAGCCATTAGCCTCGTCATACATCAAGGCAGGAGAAGGCAACATAGATTCAGATGTCAATATTGCCTTCGTGGAGACTGACGCAGCGATCGCACTCATGCTGTGTAGGAAGCGATTCGATATTAAACTTAAGAAATTCCCAGGGTAATATAAACCCTTAAAAAATATCTTTAATTTTTTAGCAAAAATCATCAAAAACGTCTTGTAATTGATAAAATTTCAAAGCAAGCGATTCCGAAGCGTCAACTGCAAAAAAAATTTACCAACGAGCAAATGACTTGGGTGGTGAAGAGAATTGGAACACTTTGAGGTTAGCGAAACCGTCTCCCTCCCCATAGAAACCGTCTGGGAAGCTCACGAGGATGTACATCTGCTAGAACGCATCTCTCCACCGTTTCCAGTAGTCAGGGTATTAGATTCCAACATTATTTGTGGTTTAGGTACGCGCTTTACAATCCGGGTAGAGCTTTTCGAGCAGATAGGAATCGACTGGCAAGTGCAAATTACTCGCTGGGAACCTCCGAGAAGATTTATTGATAAACAATTGCGCGGCCCGTTCCAATTCTGGGAACATATTCATCAGTTCATTCCCATTTCTGACACAGAGACACGCCTAGTTGATGTAATTAATTTTGAACTGAACCCATTTCTGGACAGTACCGCAATCCGCTGGGGTTTAGAGACAATGTTTCAGATGCGGATGAACAACCTCAAACAAACGTTGTTAAACGAAAATTTTTGGACAAATTTGAAGAACTCTGATGAAAGATAAACTCCTCAATTGGCTCAATCTGATTTTAGTAGCGGATGTGTTCCTAGTCTTGCTCAGTTTTGGGTGGCTAGCGATCGCTGTTTTCGGTCACTCGGTGGGCATTCCCCTCGGTCTCGATTTGTGGTACAAGCTTTGGCAACCCTTATTTACCCCAGCGCTTGGCATTCTCATGGGAGGCGCAATTCTCAGTGGGATAATTAGCCAAATCTCCAAGCGCCTGAACTCTAAAACAGAGTCTTTAGACTTATAACTACTAACGACTGGAAACACTAAGGCACAAAGGAAACACAAAGCAACGAAACCCAACATAAGCTATGTTATGTTGGGTTTCGTTGCCTCAACCCAACCTACAATTATTGTTAACTATAAGTTAGACGATGACGAGGACTCCCGCACTTTCATTAGCCATCCTATCTACCGCGCACACAGCGTAAGTTCCCGGCTCAACCGTCGCAAACGTTATCTCTCTCGAAAGGATTCTTTGCAGCGTCCAAGTTGTACCACTTTGCTTATAAAGCGTCCAGGAGCGAATATCGGGATTGGTAGCAACATTCCATGTCAGCTTGCCATTTCTCAACCCCAGTGCCGTTGGGGGCGCGGGTGGTGTCGTATCCCGCCACGACATCGCGGGTGCTAGTGCTGGTTTGGTATAAGTCGAGGTTTTGAATTTGTCATAGATGCCCTGACGATTTTCAACAAAGGATTCCATACTGAAGAAGATATTCCCCAGAGACAAATTCCCGCTCAAGTTGCGAGTAATTTCAACTTGCTTTTCTATCTCCCCAAGAGTCCAAGCCTTGCCATCCAACTGTCCCAGATTATTACCAGCGTAAATATGTCGATCTTTGGGGTTATTATCCGTCCACCACTTCAGCAATACGGGGTAACTTTGGGCGGTTTGGTCGATGCGCCAGTAGAGTTGCGGGGCGAGATAATCAACCCAGCCTTGATCTAGCCATTTTTTTGAATCGGCATAAAGTACGCTGTAGGCATCTAGTCCCCGAATTTGAGGCGGCTGTCCCGGACGATAAATGCCAAAAGGACTAATACCAAACTTGACGTGTGGCTTGGTTGCCTGAATTCCCCGCGATAGGCGCTGAACCATTTGATTCACATTGTCCCGCCGCCACTCACCTAAAGAGAGTTTCCCACCAGCAGCCGTATAGGCGGCGTAGGTTTTATTGTCGGGAAAAGATTTGCCTTCGATGGGATAGGGATAGAAATAGTCATCCAAATGGATGCCATCCACGTCATAGCGACGCACTACATCGAGAATGACGTTGTATGCCCTGTCCTGAACCACTTTCAATCCGGGGTCCATCCACGTCTGATTACCCCATAAATAAACCGCTTCGGGGTTGGTGACGGCGATGTGAGGACGGACTGGCGGGGAGTTTTTGATGGAGACTCTGGCGCGGTAAGGGTTGAACCAAGCATGAAGTTCAATATTGCGCTTGTGGCATTGGGCGATCGCATACTCCAGCGGATCGTAAAATGGCTCTGGTGCTTTTCCCTGATTTCCGGTCAGCCAATAACTCCAAGGTTCTAATTGCGAAGCATAAAAGGCATCCCCTTCCGGTCGTACCTGCAACACCAGCGCATTCATTTTCATCGCTTGCATTCGGTCAAGGATGCCGATGAGTTCAGCTTGCTGTTGTGCAGCCGTCAGTCCCGGTTTGGAAGGCCAATCACTGTTCCACACAGTTGCTACCCACACACCCCGAAACTCCCGCTGATGACTGACTTTGACAGTCGGAGTCTGACTGGGGGCGTTGGGTTTTGGAGGCACTACGATGTAGGGAGATGCAATCCGAGGCGCTTCGTCTAGATACACTAAAGCTTGATAAATAAAAGCCGCAACATCGCCACGAGTTGCTGCCAGATTGGGATTGAATAATTTTACATTCGGGTAGTTCACCACCAGCCCTGCTTTCGTCGCTACTGCTATTTCGTCGGTGGCATAACTAGGAATTGCAGCGGCATCTTGATATATCTGTGGCAGTGCTGTTTTCAGGTCAGATTTTACATTCGCGGCAATCTGCAAGCCACTGACTAAAGAAACTAAAACTTGCGTCCTGGTAATCCTGTCTGCTGGACGGAAGCGATTATCAGGAAAACCGCTAATAAATAGTGTTTCGTAAGCTTTTTGAATAGCACTCGCCGCCCAGTAAGTAGAAGGAACATCAATAAAGGGGATATACTGTCGTTTCGCCGGTCTGGAAAATGCTGTGCTAATCAGGGTTGCAAATTCAGTACGAGTGATGGATTGATTCGGGCGAAAAGTCCCATCGGGAAACCCGTTAATAATGCGACGCTGGGCTAAAGCTTCGATGAATAAGCGTGCCCAATGAGTTTGAATATCGGAGAATTGAGTCGGGGATGTCACCATAGTTGTTGCTAATTGGGAAAAAGGTAATGGGTAATTGGTCAGTAGCACAACCCAAGGATTAAGGAGTACTGACGATTACCTATTACCGCTTGATAATTTGTTCTAATGCCTCAGAGATAACCTGCCGTTGTTCGGCATCGTAACCCCAGCGTTCTAAAAATGCTTTGTAGCTACCTTCGCCAGTGACGGCACTTTCCAATAACTTTTGAGACAGTTCGTAGACAGAAGGAAGTTCCACCAGTTCGATAATTCGAGTGGTACGCGATCGCACTCTTTGGGATGATTGCGCCATCTCTTCGTTACCATTGCGATGATGGGCAACTGCCATCGCCGCAGACATGGCTACATTTTTGACTAATAATTCTGAAACTGTGTCTGGATTTGACTGCAATGCCTGTACAACAGCAGCAGAGGGATTATCGGCGATTGTCCCCTCAGAGGTTAGGTAAGTGACGAAAAAGCCTCTCGCCCCATTTTCAGTTTTCACTAATTTTCCCACTACTTCGGCTATCTGTGCCTCGGATAATTCACCCGCTTGCATCTGGGAGAGTAAAGATTGAGTCAGCGCGATCGCACTCTCAAAGGTTACTTTTTCTGGAACTGTAAACGCAGATCCACTCATGATTGTGCCTGAAAATCGTTCTCATGCGATGATAGCCAATTTAGAGTCGTGCCTCCCACAAGAAAAACATCGTGGTGCGGATGGCTTCTTCCGATACCGTCACCATATCATCGACGTAGTGCAACACCAATGCAACACCAACGGGAAAGTAATGTTTCCCCGGCAAGGAGTGCGTGCCCCATCAGCAATCGTGTCAGGTAAGGCAGTGGAATGAATCGCAGAGGTGTTGTGTTCTGTCATAACAAAATCCTATCGCCTGCAAAGATGCTTCAGGACAGCCTTCATAAGGTTCGCTAAACACATTGCATCATCCAACATATTTGATGCCACCGATAGCAATTTTATCTATAGATGTTTATCTATAAATACCATATAGATTATTGATAGCGACTGCTCGATAGCCTAAAAACCTATGTTGGCACAGAGTTATATAAGTTTTTGTTAGAGGCTTAATCGCTTAATTGTCTAAATCAAGGATTCCCTTTTTGGTGCTTTAGAAAATAAGATAAGCAGAACGATTAAGAAATTATCAATCGGCATTCGACTCACTGCATAGGTTGGCTTGAGGAATTACGGGTTGGCTTGAGGCAACCCTAGCTTTGCTGCAAGTTTGGAGGTAATTCAATGGTTCAGTTTCTCATCGATACTATTTGGTTAGTCCCTTGCTATGCCTTAATTGGTGCTATTTCCGGGCTATTATGGTCGCCCGGTATCATCCGTCGCACAGGGCCGCGACCCGCTGGTTACATTAACTTGTTGATGACATTTTTGGCGTTCGTTCATAGCTTAGTTACTTTGCAAGCTATTTGGAACCAGCCGCCTCAAGAAATCACGTTTACATGGCTGTCGGCAGCGGGTTTGGATTTAAATTTTCCCCTGGAAATATCAGTAATTAACGTTGCAGCGATCGCTTTAGTAACCGGATTGAACCTGCTAGCGCAGACATACGCGATCGGCTACATGGAGATGGACTGGGGGTGGGCACGCTTTTATGCCTTGCTGGGGCTTTTTGAGGCAGGGATGTGTGCTTTAGCTTTGTGCAACTCGTTGTTCTTTAGCTACGTAATTCTAGAAATCCTCACCTTGGGGACTTATTTGCTGGTAGGACTTTGGTTTAGCCAGCCGTTAGTGGTGACGGGGGCGCGGGATGCTTTCTTAACCAAGCGGGTTGGGGATTTAATCATGCTGATGCCAGTAATTGCCTTATATCCCCTGGCAGGAAGTTGGAATTTTAATGAGTTAGCAGAATGGGCAAAAACCGCTAATTTAGACCCTACAGTAGCCGCGCTATTAGGTTTAACTTTAATTGCTGGTCCGATGGGTAAATGCGCTCAATTTCCGTTGCATTTGTGGTTGGATGAGGCAATGGAAGGCCCGCTTCCCAGCACGATTTTGCGGAACTCGGTCGTAGTGGCAACGGGTGCCTGGGTGTTAATTAAGTTACAACCTGTGTTAGCACTTTCTCCTGTAGTGTCGTTGGCGCTGATATCGATCGGTGGGGTGACGGCGGTTGGCGGTTCCTTAATTGCGATCGCGCAAATTGATATCAAACGCGCTTTATCTTATTCCGTCAGCGCCTACATGGGATTGGTATTTATTGCCGTAGGCACTCAGCAAGATGATGCAGCTTTGTTGTTGATCTTGACTCATGCGATCGCAATGGCGTTGTTAGTAATGAGTGTTGGTGCAATTATTTGGAACAACGTCACCCAAGACTTAACGCAACTCGGCGGTTTATGGTCGCGCCGCCCTATATCTGGATTAGCCTTTGTGGTTGGGACGCTGGGATTAATCGCTTTTCCGCCTCTAGGCAGCTTCTGGGCATTGCTGAAATTGGCAGATGGTTTGTGGGCAACTCAACCTTGGCTAGTCGGGTTATTGCTGGTGGTCAATGTTTTGACAGCCTTCAGTTTAACGAGAGTGTTTGGGCTGATTTTTGGCGGAGAACCCAAACAAATGACTGTGCGATCGCCAGAAGCATTTTGGCCTTTAACTTTCCCCATGATAATTTTGCTCGGCTTCACCCTCCACCTCCCCTTAGTTTTACAAAGTTTGTCGCTACTACCGAGTTGGGCAACCTTCAATAAAGATATGGCGCTGCTGTTAATTTGGTCTAGCATCTTTGGTTGCAGCCTTGGCGGTGTGATTTATCTCGGTAAAACGTGGCAAAAACCCGTCCAACTTCCCTGGAAACCTCTGCAAGATTTGTTGACTTATGACTTTTACACCGCCAAAATTTACCGCGTGAGTATTGTTTTCAGCGTTGATTTAATTTCCCGCTTCATCTCTACCTTCGATCGCTACTTAGTGGATGGCTTCGTTAATTTTGTCGGCTTTGCTTCCCTTTTCGGCGGACAAAGTTTGAAATACAGCACTTCCGGACAATCCCAAGCTTATGCGCTGACGATAGTAATGGGAATAATCGGGTTGGGAATGATGTTATACTGGCGCTTTTTTCATGAGGCTTCACCGCTGTTTGTAGCACTCGCTCAGTAGGTAAAGTGTGGGCAATAGCTACCCTACTGAACTAACTGACAACCTGGTTGATTTAGAACTTCCTGTCATTAGTGATTTGTCAATCGGAAACAAGACATGACTAATGACAACAGACAAACAAAACGAGTATTTACCCATTAGAAAGGAAGGTACGAACCAATGAACGCAAAAAAACAGAAAGGACATTTCTCCAGACGGAACTTGCTGAAATTTAGCGCCGGGGCACTAGGAACAGGGGTCGTAACAGCCGGACTCGGAGCCAAGTTGTTTTTTCCCGACCAAGCTGTTGCAGAAAATGACATGACACCCGATCAAGCGCTGCAAAGTTTAATGGAGGGGAATCAACGGTTTATTACCAGAAAAACTAAAAATATCAACCGAGATTTTGAACGTTTGGTAGCCGTTGCGAAAAGCCAGAAGCCATTTGCAGCGATTCTCGGATGTGCGGATTCGCGGGTTCCTTCTGAGATTATCTTTGACCGGGGATTTGGAGATTTGTTTGTATGCCGCGTCGCGGGAAATGTCGCCACTCCGGAGGAAACTGGCAGCCTAGAATTTGGCAGTTTAATATTAGGAACCAAGCTAATAATGGTCATGGGACACAAAAGATGTGGGGCGGTAGATGCCACCATTAAAGGTGCCCCAGTCCCCGGTCAGATCGGTAGCTTACTTGAGGCGATTAAACCCGGTGTAGAAAAATCCAAAGGAAAACCCGGCGATTGGCTAGAGAATGCTAGCAAAGCAAATGTTTTGGTTCAAGTAGAAAACTTGAAATCTTCTCCTGTTATCTCTCAGTTAGTTGAGGAAGGAAAACTGAAGGTTGTAGGTGGTTATTACGATTTGGACACTGGCAAAGTTACCTTGCTGAGTTAGCCAGAACTATAGCAATCCTATTTAAGTGGTGAGATATTCTTTAGTTGCCGAAACGCGATCGCGCATTAGTCAACGCATAAAATAGAGGAGAATATCTCATACCTAAATCAGGATTTCTATATGCCCCAATCGCCATTTCTAGAGTTCCCAAGTTCAGTTAGTCAACCGGAATCAGCAAATAACAAACTATGCTCAGCACTTTAATTTGGCTGCCATTCTTAGGTGCCGCTCTCGTCGGATTTTTACCTAACTTATCTGCTAGTCAGACACGTTTACTCGCGTTAGCGATTGTCAGTGGAATTTTACTAGAGACAGGATTTCTACTAACTCAATTCGACCTGAACAATGCCGGGATGCAATTCTCTGAATTTATGCCCTGGATTGACACTTTGGGATTGAATTACCGCCTCGGTGTTGATGGTTTGTCTTTACCGCTGTTGGCTTTGAATAGCCTGCTGACATGGATTGTTATTTACAGCACCTCAAAGCAGATTACTCGTCCTCAGCTTTACTATTCTTTAGTGCTGCTGGTCAATGCCGGAATTGCTGGTGCCTTCCTGTCGCAGAATTTGATGCTGTTTGTGTTGTTCTACGAACTGGAACTGATTCCGCTGTACTTGTTAATTGCCATCTGGGGTGGAACTGAAAAGCGTGGCTACGCAGCGATGAAGTTTCTCATTTATACAGCGCTTTCTGGAATTTTAATTCTGGCGGCATTTTTGGGTATAACTTGGCTGGGTAACGCTCCTAATTTTGATTACAATGTCCACATCGCTCAAGGTTTACCGCTACAAGCGCAGCTGATCCTGCTAACAATGCTGGTGGTCGGTTTCGGAATCAAAATTCCCTTAGTTCCGTTGCATACTTGGTTGCCAGATGCTTATGTAGAAGCTTCCCCACCCGTAGCCATTCTTTTGGGTGGCATCCTGGCAAAGTTAGGAACGTATGGTTTGGTACGGTTTGGTTTGGGAATGTTTCCCGAAACGTGGACAATTGTGGCACCTGGGTTAGCGATTGTCGGAGCGTTTAGTGCCGCTTATGGTGCGCTGAGTGCGATCGCTCAAAAAGATATCAAACGCATGGTTGCTTATAGCTCTATCGGTCACATGGGCTATGTTCTGTTAGCCGCTGCCGCCGCTACACCGCTTAGTGTACTCGGTGCCGTCTTACAAATGGTTAGTCACGGCATCATCTTAGCCATCCTCTTCCATTTAGTGGGCGTTATCGAAACCAAAGTCGGCACCCGCGATTTAGATGTCTTGAATGGTTTGTTGAGTCCCCAACGCGGTTTACCTCTTACCACTGCTTTGCTAGTTCTGGGCGGAATGGCGAGTGCTGGTATCCCCGGTATGGTAGGCTTTATCGCTGAATTTTTAGTGCTGCAAGGCAGTTTCACAGTATTTCCAATTCCAACCCTAGTTTGTGTGATTTGTAGCGGTTTAACGGCAGTTTATTTTGTAATTCTCATTAACCGCACCTGTTTCGGCAAACTGAACAATACCGCAGCATACTATCCCAAAGTTGAATGGGTTGAGCGCACACCAGCTTTAGTTTTAGCAGCCTTAATCTTCTTCTTGGGAATTTATCCCACTTGGCTGGTGCGTTGGAGCGAACCGACAACAGCTGCAATGGTTGCTACTATTCCCAAGACTACTAATCAGCAAGTTGCTATCAACTACCAGTCTTCACAGCAATAGAAAGTTACTTTCATTACTCTCGTTCCTTCGCTCAGACTGGAAACGAGAAACCTAAGTCGAATGGCACTGACTTAAACCAAAATTCCGTAGGCTGGGCCCTTGGAACGAAACCCAGCAACCCCTATAGAGCGTTGGGTTTCACTATCGTTCAACCCAACCTACTAGCTTACGCAAAGCTTATACATATAGCGTTTTGTAGGGGCAATCCCTCTGTGGTTGCCCTCAGATGTGGTGATGTTGCGTAAGTCCTGGTTGGCAAATTTTGATTGAGCGAATTTTATCAACCCAGCATTTTAGTCTAGACGTGCTACTACAGCTTTCGTTCCTTGGCTCAGCCTGAAAACGAGAAACCTAAGTCCCCTTAAAAGCCAAGGAAGGGGTTGGGGGAAAGGTCAAAAACATTGTCCGCACAACAAAATAACGACTCATCAAAAAACCTTCAACAATTCATCTAAAGGAACTAAAAATGGTACAAACTACACCTAAGCCTGCAACTAAATTACCTCCTTCTAATCATGAATTTGCCGAAATAATTCACCGCTTAGAAGCTGGTGGTGCAATGCTCCCGGATACGCCGGAAAATCTCATGCAAATTATCGGTATTTATAAAGCGTATGCAGTACCGATGGATTTCTACTGGCGCGACCTGCTGTATATTGCCGAGCGTGTCTTTTTAAATCCCTTTCCCTTCTTTAAATACTTCCTGCCCAAGGAATATTTGGAGTTACATAATCATTACGCTGGAGACGATGCAGATTTGCGGATTTGGCGTGGAGAAGCCACTGCTCATCCCGAACTTCTAGAGTTTATTGAGAAGGGCGAAACTTCTAAAATGCCCAAGTTATTCCATCACTTAGGGCATGACCGGATAAATATGGAATTTGCCGAAGCTTGTATGCAAGCAATGCTTTGGCACGGCAGAGACATGGGTTGGGGTAAATTCGATGCCTATCTGGATAGCGATGAATATAAAGCTAATGCAGACAGAGCAATTAAGGCTTACTTCCAGGGTAATCCGGCGATGCTGGGACTGTATAATCTGTTCCCAGATATGTTCTTAGAACAGGTGCGTCAACTGTCTTACTACAGTAATTTAGGCTTGTTCTGGGAAGTGATGGCTCCGGTTTTCTTTGAAATGTCCGACCTCTACGATGAGGGGAAAATTACCAGTGTGCCGGAAGCGATGAATTTTCTAGTAAATGGAATTTTTGCGATCGCGGGTCGTCCCATTTATCATCACGTTTACATTCGCGGTGAAAAATATGAAATTATCCCCAAATCTTGCGGTTTCACATGGCTGTACGAGGCAGCATTACCGTATGTGGAAGCAGTTTTCTACCGCACCGCTCCATTCCGGGGTACAAAGTCCTACAATGCTCAGGCGAAGCAAGTTCCTGAAAATCAGAAAGACTTCCACTATGGAATTCTCTATGCTGATGTATTTCCGGTGGGAAATGCTGGCATTCCGCCGACATTATTAATGCAGGATATGCTGCATTTCCTGCCACCCTATCTTGTGGATTACTATCGCCAACACTGCCGGGGTGAAGATGATATGTTAATCCAGTTAGGGATTACTTTCCAACGATCGATGTACTGCGTTACTTCTGCTGTCATCCAAGCATTGCGGACTGCACTTTTGTATCCTTTAGACGACTCTAATCAGAAGCATTTACAAGCAAATCGCGAGTTTTTTGAAACTCAGATGGATCGATTTAAGCGTCCTGAAGCTCGTTTGC
The DNA here is from genome assembly GCF_042747725.1 of Coleofasciculus sp. H7-2. NCBI lineage: Bacteria > Bacillati > Cyanobacteriota > Cyanophyceae > Coleofasciculales > Coleofasciculaceae > Coleofasciculus > Coleofasciculus sp. H7-2. The sequence continues at coordinate 14,301 of NZ_JBHZGO010000015.1, read as the reverse complement.
GCGATATTCAGCGGTCGGATTATCGATAGGAGATCCCCCCAACCCCCCTTAAAAAGGGGGGCTTTTTTTGAAGCGATCGCTGATGAATGCCTTGATTCCTCCAACACGCCTTAAATAGGTTTTTTAAAAGGGAGCGATCGCTCCCTTTCATTTGATTCAACCCATCAAAATTACCGTGTCGATAACGTGAATAACGCCGTTATCCGCTTCGATATCTGCTGCGAGAACCGTGGCATTTTTCACCTCAAAACCATCAGAACAATCAATTTTGATGGGTGAACCTTCAACTGAGATGACAGAACTTACTTTCTCCAAATCAGCTCTCATTAACTTGCCAGGGACGACATGATACGTGAGAATTCTGGCAAGCTGGGGAATATTTTGCACCAAGGTTTGAATCGTTCCTGGTGGCAGTTTGGCAAAGGCATCATCATTAGGTGCAAAGACAGTAAAAGGACCAGGACTTTTCAGCGTATCCACCAAACCCGCCGCTTGGACAGCAGTTACTAAAGTCTTGAAAGAACCAGCACTAACTGCAATATCAACAATGTCAGCCATCTGTTTTAACTTAATATATTGTATGGAAAAAGCTCTGGTAACAGTGTAGGGTAAGCCTTGCCAATATTATTGGATTGGCTATTTGCGATCGCTTTAAATCTTTAATATTAGTTAAAAGCAGTTGTAATCTTTTACTCTTCACATAGCAAGGATCACCTGATTGCGTCCGCGTCGTTTAGCTTCATAGAGAGCTTTATCTGCGGCTTCATTGAGTTGTGTCGCTTCATCTACGTTGGGGAAGACAGCGATGCCACAGCTAAAAGTAACCGAAAACTCAGCGCCGTCAGACTGCTGCCGAACTTGTGCAAAACCTTCGCGGATTCGATTGAGAACTTTCACGGCTGTTGCACCATCTGTATTCGGGAGAATAGCCGCAAACTCTTCCCCGCCATAACGACCCGTAATATCAGTTTTACGCAAACGCTGCTGCAACAGACGGGATAAACTTTTCAGTACGCGATCGCCTGTGAGATGACCATAGGAATCGTTCACTGACTTAAAATCATCAATATCAATCATGGCAAAGGCAATGTTCGTGTTTTCCCGCTGACCTCGTTCCACCTCAATACTCAGTTGCTCCTTAATCGTCGTATGATTGAGCAGCCCAGTCAGACTATCGCGCACCATCACCGAACGTAAAAGACGCGATCGCTGCACTCGCGGCATCACCGACGCAATCAGATGATTTGGCTGAATCGGCTTTGTTAAAAAATCATCCCCACCTAGCTGAATCGCCGCCAGCTGCTTATTCACATCCGTCTCCATCGACAGAAACACAATCGGAATGCCCACATAAGCCGGTTGCTGACGGATAACCGCTGCCAGTTCCACTCCATTGCATCCCGGCATATACATATCTATCAAAATTAGATCCGGTCTGAACTCAATTAAAGGTGCCATCACCTGCAACGGATCTGTCACCACCACAGCCGTCATTCCCGCCTGTTCCAAAGTCCAACCATAGAAGAATGCCAAAGGTGCATCATCGTCAACAATTAAAATGCGATACGGCTCTGGTATTTGCGGCACAGTCAGCAAATCCAGAGCATCAATCAATTCTCCAATGTTAATCGGCTTGGGAAAATACGCCTTTCCACCCGCTCTCACCGCCTGTAAACGAGCCATTAGATCGTTTCTGGCAGAGATAAACAAAACTGGCAGCGGTTGCTCGCGGTGCTGCTGGATGGCAGTAATGGTTTTTGGACCTGCGAGACTGTCTTCGGGAAAAACAACATCCACAATTGCAGCAGCGGGTGGCGTTTGCGCGATCGCCTCCTCCAATTCAGCAATTTGGTCAAAAGTGCGAACCTGATAACCAAAACAACTGATTTGCAGCGCCAAATCCTGCGACAGATGCGGATCGTCTTCCACCAAAAAAATCAGCCGATTCTCTAACCAAGGCTCTTGAGACTGCGGCGGAGGGAGGTTTAGATCCAGTACAAAGGTGTCCTCCACAGTCATCGCCTGTTTCAATCCTCCTACCAGCATGCAGATTTGTGCTTGCTCTTCTGCGGTTGGCAACTTTCCACTATCCAGAATCGCTTTGAACACCAGTTCCAAGGTTCGTGCCGCATTACCTAACCCCAGCAACCCAAACGTGCCACTAGAACCCGCCAAACGGTGCATCAGGTGGTGTAGCGTCTCTAAAGGTGAGCCAGCGGCTTCTAGCAGGGACTGAGGCGGATTGGGAGAGGACGAGAGGGGATGAACATCTGAGGTGCTGAGGCGCTGATGTTCTTGATTCTCTCCTGCGCCGGGTGGGGTTTCCACATCCCCACACCCTTGCTCCTCGGCTCCCTCTGTCCCTCTTTCCTCAAGGCTTAGCAGCAGCTGATGCCAAATTGTTTCAATCTGCTCAATTTGACTCGGCAGTTGTTGCCTATACGCAAGGCGTAAGGCATTGAGTTGATCTTGCGGATCTTGAAGCGCATCAATCATGGTACTGAGACCACATACGATTGAGAGTTGCAGAAAGGGTCATTGGATCGAACGGCTTCGCAATCACATCCAACACACCGAGTTGCTTATAATAAACTACTTCATGGGTTTGCACTTTGGCAGTCAGGAAAATTACAGGAGTGCTTAAAGTTGGCGGGAGTTCCCGCAGTGCCTTCAGCGTAGTCATCCCGTCCATACCAGGCATCATCACATCCAGCAAAATCAAATCTGGGGCAAATATCGGCGCTTTCTGAATCGCTTCACTCCCAGAACTACAAACTTCTACCGTGAAACCGCCGACTACTTTCAAACCCAAACAGGCAACGGTTTGAATATCCAGGTCATCTTCCACAAACAAGATACGATTTAAAGGTGGAGTTGTCATATTGCTTTTAATTGATTACTCATTAATTTAAACTGAGTGGAAAAAAAGAGAGTGGATAAATCAGGTAGAGAAGCAGAATTTTACATTTCTTGTCTTTGAACGAAAATTGCTAATTGCTCATGGTTCAGGGTTCATTGTTCTTACCCAATGAACCCTGAACCATGAACTACCCATTAGCCGCTTCCACAAATTATGTTGATTTTAACCGCCGAGCTGAGAAAGCTTAATAATGAGTATTCAAACAAAATTGAATTTATAACAAATTTTCAAATTTTCCGAAGTTCAAAAATTAGTAATTATTCAGAATTAAGAAGTGGAATTATTGCGTCCAATTAAGGATTTAATCGTTTCCAGCAACTGCTGATTGGAGGTGCGGGATTTGACAAGTGCCGCAGCCACTTGATGCGCCGCCTCCATACCAATTGTATTGGCAGAGAAAACGACGGCGGGGATGGAGGAACAAGTCTGGTTGTGGAGATCCGCTAGCAATTCTAGACCAGAACCATCCGGTAAACTGAGGTCAAGAATCACTAAGTCAAAAGTTTTAGAAACTAGCTTGTGTCTTGCCTCATCAAGATTCTTAGCTGAATCAATTTCGGCTATATTCTGCAAAATAGTTGAGACGACCTGAGTTAAATCCGGATCGTCCTCAACATACAAAATATTAGGCTTACTGTCTGAGTGCTGCCGAACTGCTTGCCGGACTGCTGCCATCAACCGCGCCTGATCGATTGGTTTATCCAGCCAGTCTATCACCGGCAACCCACCGCCGCTGAGTTGTTCGCGCCCCTGTTGTGCTTTGGCAGAAACAACCACAATCGGTAGACTTTGGGTATTTTCATCTTCCCGCAGTTCGCGGATCAAGGAGATGCCATCTTGACCGGGTAGCGCTAAATCTACAGTCATCGCTGCATAGCAGTTTTGTGCCAGAAGCTGCTTGGCTTGCGCGGCATTATAGGCGATGTTTACGCTTAAACCTTCTTGTTTTAGCATCAGCGACAGCAGAGTGGCAATATCAGGATCGTCTTCACAGATGAGGATGGGGAGAGTTTCCGGTGAGTTGGAAGTCGTAATTTTCGATATCAGTGCTTCGTGCCATTCAGGTAAATCGAAGTAGAAGGTAGTCCCGACATTAGTTTGAGTTTCAAAACCAATATCTCCTCCGAGTTTTTCGACGATTGCTTTGCAGATACTTAAGCCTAAGCCAGTTCCTCCCTTTTGACGGGTATCGGAGGAATCCGCTTGGGCAAATTTCTGAAAAATCCGGGGGCGAAAGTCTTCGGGAATTCCACAACCCCAGTCGGTAACGGCAACTCGAATGAAAGAATTAGGGATGAGGGATGTAGGGCTTTGTCCTTCCCGAAGGGTGGGATGAATGAGTTGATCGGTTGAAAGCTGAGATTCAGAAGCGATGACTTCCACCGCCGAATCTAATTTATCCTTGGTTTTTGCTGTTTCATGCTTCTGGAAGCGGGAAACGGAGAGGGTGATGGTGCCATTGGGGGGAGAGAATTTGGCGGCGTTGGAGAGTAGGTTAGTCAGTACCTGTATCAGGCGATCGCGATCGACATTCACCTGAACACCGGGCAACCCAGACTCCAATACCAACTGCACCCCATACTGTTCGCCATAGCCACGGTTCGCCTCCAGCGCCTGTTCTACGAGTGGCATTAGTTCCACCGGATTGAGATGAAAATCCATTTTGCCGGATTCAATCTTTTCAATATCTAAAATGTCGTTAATTAGGAGAATCAGACGCTCAGTATTTTTATGAGCAATATTCACTAACGCCTTTGCCTCATCTGGAATTTCACCCGCCACGCCTCCAGAAATTAAACTCAAGGAACCGCGCACCGAAGTTAGCGGCGTCCTCAATTCATGGCTGACGATGGAGACAAATTCGTTTTTCAGTTGCTCCACCTCCTTGCGCTCGGTAATGTCGCGCACGATTGCCAGCACTTCATCCCCTCCGTTGACAACAACGCGAGCTTCATAATCGCGCCCAGAGCCTTGTCCCATTTGGTAAGCGGGATTCAAGGGAGCGAGCAGTTGATATTCAAAGACTTGTATCTCGTTAGTAGACAGCGCTTTGGCTACATAATGCAGCATCTGCTGCGCTACCTCGGTTGGCAAAATCTCCTGCACAGTTTGACCCATGACTCGATCGGGACTGAGCGCCCGAACGTCATTTTTAGCCGCTTTGAAGTCTAGAAAGGTGCCATCTTTGCGGATGCGAAACATCGAATCTGGGATCGCGTCGAGGAGGGCGCGAGTTTTGGCTTCGCTTTGGCGCAGGACTTCGCTTTGGCGGAGTGCTTCCTCTGCGAAGATGCGTTCGGTGATGTCGGTGGCGACGCCAATTGCGCCAGTCACTTCGTTGTTCGCGTCTCGTAGGGGCGAATAGCGCACCTCGAAGGTCAATTTGCCCATTTTTACCAGTGATGTCAAGGCTTTGTCGGATAGCGCTTGCCGAACATCTTCGAGAATTTGGGGGATGTGGCGGTACACGTCAAAGATGGATTGACCGACAACCTCACCCGCTGGCAATCCCAAAGCATCCATTCTCGCACCTTCTGAAAAGCTAATGACACCCTGACGATCTAAGGCAAATAGAAGGATTGGCGCACTTTTTACCACAGTCCGCAGACGTTCCTCGCTATCGCGCAAGGCAGTTTGAGCAGCTTGCGATCGCGCAAGTTCCGCTTCCACCTGCTCGAACAAAGCGGCTTGTTGAATGGCGATCGCTATCTGCACGCTCAGTGCCTCTAGCAGTTCGACTTCCTCAAATTGCCAGTGCCGCGACGATCGACAGTGATGGGCAATCAGCAGCCCCCACAAGTGTTCTCCTTGCAAAATCGGCACGACTAAGTTAGCTCGCACCTGCAATTGCTCCAGCAATTGGACATGACACGGCGCTAAACCCGCTGTGTAAATATCATCAATCACTCGGATTCGACTGGATTTATATAAGGGTGCGTGTTCGTTTTGAAAGCAAGTGTCCTGAATATTGATGCCTAAAGTTGGCATCCAACCCTCACCCACCGACTCTACAATGACACTGCCACTCCAATCCGGCTCAAAGCTGTACAGAATCGTCCGATCTGTCTGAAGAAACTGCCGCACTTCCTCTGCGGCGGTGTTGAGGACATCCTCCAGCTTCAAGGATTGGCGGATACGCTCTTGCATGGCTCCTAAGAGCTGCTCTCGTCGCAGAATTTGCCGTAAAACTGCTTCAGCGTGCTTGCGGGCTGTAATGTCAGTGTGAATCCCAATCAACCCCACCACATTGCCATTGTCATCGGTAATAGCGTCAGCTCTTAGCAACACTGATAGGGTGCGATCGCTACGAGTCCGCATCTCGACTTCACCACTCCAGCAGGAGTTGCCTTGGGTGATGGCGCTGATGACTTCACGAGCAATATTCGGATCGCAGTAGCGGATGCTTGGCCCTCCAGCCGCATTTATTTCGTCTGTGGTGTATTCAAATAATTCCACAAACGCCTGATTGTGATATAGGGACTGCCCTTTGGCGTTCGTAATGATGATGGCATCGCTGGCATTTTCAACGGCTTTGCTAATGCGAACGAGCTGTTCTTGGGCTTCCACGCGGTCGGTGATGTCAGTCTGTACGCCGACGAAGTTTGTGAGTTTCCCTGCGGCATTCTTTACTGGCGCAATTCGCAGTTCATTCCAGAAAAGGGTTCCATCTTTGCGGTAATTCCGCAAGATGACATTGCACTCTTTTCCCTCCCGGATTGCCGTTCGCAACTCGGCGATAGCGGGTTGCTCTGTATCGGTTCCTTGCAAGAAGCGGCAGTTGCGCCCTAGGACTTCGTGGGAGTACCCCGTCATTTCCTCGAAACGGGGGTTGACATAAATCAGGGGATTGTCTGGCTGGTTGGCGTCGCTAATGACAATACCATTCTTGCTAGCAGCGATCGCGTTCTCCAACAGGTGCAGGTGTTCCTCTAATTGATAGCGCTCGGCGATCGCTTCTCTCAACACAATCAATCCGCCGATTTCACCTGTGCCAGTGCGCCACGGCTGTACTTCCCACCTTACCCAGTCCACAGTCCCATCAGTACGGGGTAAAGATTCTTCAAACTTCTCTATGCCTCCCGCTAAACAACGCTGATGGATTGCCTGCCAACGATCGGAAACTTCACTCTCAATTTCATAGTAAGAGCGCCCGATAATGTCCTCGCCAAGATTGCCCTCCGTCAGCCATCGATGACTGAACAGCAGGTAACGCATCTCGCGGTCGAACATCGCCACGGCTGCTGGCGCTTGCTGGATAAACAGTTGAAGTAGCTCTTGATTATCGGTGTAATTCATGAGTAAGGCTGGGGGTGAGCGTGAAATTAAAGTCACGCAGCTAGATACTTCTATTTCAAGGGTGCCCAAATGCAATCTTCAGCTATCATCTGCATCAATAAATCGCTTCTTCAGGGCGCTAGCAATACGTCTCAGTTAAGGTGTCGATCCCGCCTTAGCCCCTTTTTAAGCGGGTAAACTTCTCCTAGCCTCCCAATTTATCGCAGAGTTGAGGAGATCGAAATTGAGTGCTAGGGAGTCAAAACTCATGTCACCGAAAAACGAGCGGAAGCCCCTGGATGCGCGACATGGGGAGGTAAGCGATTAGCGGTTAAAACAGCCTGTAAATATTTTCTTTCATTGCAGTGATATCCTAAAAGGATGAAAAGCATCCTGAATATTAGCTGCAAACTTCAACCAACATCTGAGCAGGCGGACATGATTCAGGCAACCCTTCAGGCGGAGAGCAGATGCTTGCAACTACATCAATCAGAATGTTGACGCAAAACTGACAAACAACGTCAGGATTCAAACTCTTGTCTACGCTCAAGTCAGACAACAATTTGGGCTTTCTGCCAATCTTGCAGTTAGGGCAGTTAAGGTTATTTCAGCACTCGCGGCATAGCGATCGAAGATGAGAAACTGAAGCGTTTGTTGCGAGAGCATTTAGGGCACATTTTGATGGAGCCGGATTTTGATGCCATTACAATCCAGATTCAGCGTCAAATTGAATCCTTGGTTCCTCAAGCTTCCGGTAAGTCTTTGATCTCTGCATCTTTGCTAGCTTCACATATCTACATTGCTCAGGCAGCAGGGATTGAGGAGGCGATCGCTAAGGTCAAGACACAGCATCCCCAAGAAACAGGAAAATTGGAAGCGATCGCAGTTGGAGGTATTCTGGCACCCGATCAGGTAATCTCTCTGGATACAAACCAGTTATAACTTTCTCATCCTGAGAGAACTTCCCAGGATAAGCCTAACGGCTGAATTGAGCGGCAAGCGATCGCCTAAAACTCAAAACTAAAATATCATATTTGTCCGCTCCAATGATTTGTTATGCCTCGATCGCTTCTCAATTCTTAACTTTTGCGATCGCCTCAACCCATCCACTCTATGCTTTCTCTTATTCCAAAGATGAATAGCAAAAGTACTATAAGAAGCAAAAAGATTAGATTTTTCGATATTACTAAAGCAAACACTAAAATGCCCAAAGCGATAAAGAATATGTGATTTTTATTGCTATTTTTTGTCTTTTTCGCCCTGGTTAAAGCAATAATTCTGTCAAGTTCAGAATCTGACACTAAACAACCTCTCTCTTAAAGTATAGATAGTGAAATGTCACTGCATTAGCTTGGTTATCTTGGTTGACGCTATGTGATACAAGTTCCCATCCATCGACTCCAGCAGCATTCAGGAGGTTTGGAAGAGTAGGTACTTCCTCAGTGTTAGCCAACCATCCTTTCACTCTTTTTCCGTCGATATCAAGAAGATTTATTTCTTGTGTAATGCCACGACCTTTGAAATCAAAGCGAATATTCTTGTATTCAAATTTCTTTTTCATGATTTGACTCTTCAATAACAATACGCATAACGTTCCCGGTTAGCGGCTGCTAATAACCTTCGCAACTCCACCTGCAGATACTGGTAGTCCGCTGCACTGGGGTTGTTATGCAGCGGTGATAAATTTCCATTGAAGACTCGCCTATGGGCACAAGCGGCAATACTGCTTGTCAAAAGGATGAGATATGAAATTGTCCAGATACATATTGAGAAGAATGTGTCAAGATGAGTGTGTGTCGTTCATGAGAGGTAAGATATGGCGATCGGCATAAACAACTCGCTTCAGCGTATTCAACCAAGCTCAGCATCGGTCAAAGTCGAAGTTCTTGCCAAGCTCTATTTGGAAAGCAAGCCCGCCACGATTTCCGATGCAATGATCGCACAATTTTGTGATTGGCTCTGGGGTGAGTATCAAAGCTTACCATTGAATGTAGAGTTCTCATGGTATGAGCGTTATCCCAGTGTCGTAGAGATGTTTGCTGATATTAAGCAAAGTCACGTTTGGGTATCTGCCGAGAGTTATGACACGACACTAGGACTCAATCCTATCTATAACTTCATTTTTCAGGCAATACATGACAATGATCACTACCTGACTAACAGTGACTTTAGTCTAGAAGGGGAAATCGCAACCTATAATGCCACTGCCAAACGTGCGCCCAGTCTAGATATTCAGAAGATTCTTTACTCCGAAAGCGTGCTGCGATCGGCTGCCTATCTTTTTCTGGGACATGCGTCGATTGCCAAAATCGTTTTTCCGTAATTCGCAAATCTAAGGAGTAATCCGATGACTACAGCCTTACTGCCATTGAAGGCAACCGCAATTTGTCTAGCCGACATGATTGAATACCCCAAAACTGGAGTACAGCGCAAAACTTTACTGAAGGATGTGAGTTGCCAATACATGCTGGTGTCTCTGGCAGCGGGGACGGAGATTGCTGAACATGCGTCTCCTCGCAACACTACGGTGCATGTGATTGAAGGGCAGGGAATGTTAACCCTTGAAGACAAAGAAATTGTCCTGGAACCAGGAGTCTTTGTGTTTATGCCTGCTGCCACACCTCATGCCCTCAAAGCGATGGCAAACCTGACATTCTTGTTGATACTTTCTGAAGGATCTCTTGACTCTAAGCATTGACCTTTATGTATTAACTGTCTGACGGAGACAGAGAGGATCACTACGCTGCTTTTGCTCCAACTTTAGAGAAGTTGACCATGAAATTTTTGATTCGATCGCTCGGCGCAAAGCAGACTAGCAATACTGATGGTTGATGAGGAAATAAAAGTGTGAGAGATAGAATTTGTCTTTTGAATTTTTAAGAGGAAAATTGTAATGTTAGACATTGATGAAATGGGACAAGAAGAAATACGAGGCTTCCTACAGGAGGTAGGATTCGGTCATCTTGGCTATATCCACGAAGGAAAACCTTACGTGATGCCAATGCACTATTATCTCGAAGATTCAGACATCTATCTGTTCACAACGGTCGGCATGAAGACCCATGATATAGATGCAAATCCAGAAATCTGTTTGCAGGTTGAAAAAGTTGACAACCCGCTTCATTGGCGCAGCGTGATTGTGACGGGTCAAGCCGAGCGGCTCACAGAGCAACCAGACATCGATCATGCGAGGCAATTTATCCAAAAGCATAATCCAACGCTTTCACCTGCCATCAACCGAACGTGGATTGACGCTTGGGGACGAGCGGAAGTAGTCGTAATCTACCGCATTCACCCCAGCGAAATGAGCGGACGGACGACTGATGGAATCAGCAGTCAATGAAGATTTGAAGGATCAGGGTGGTTGAATACGGTTACTCAAGCCTCAAGTAGGCACGGAGAGCGGAAGAACAGGGTTATCTCACCACTCCCTCGCTTAACGATAAGCACCAGTACATAGCCTGGAGATGCTTTCTCCACTGATAACCTGAGCTGTATAACGGCTAAAGTGAGCGGCGACGAAAGAACTAGAACGAAGCGCGAAGACTCTGTACCGTCCGCTCCACTGAGTTGTTAGCCTGTACTGCGTAACGCTGGATTAGCGGTTACAACTCGTCGATTGTCACTAATCCGCCTTCTGTGAACTGAATGACAAGTTCTTGTTCGTCTAGCAAAGCAGTTCCGAGAAAAGGTCGCCTTCCTGTTGCAATGACCAAGACTTCTCGCTCAGCACCATCCCAAAGGACGATCGCTTCGTGAAGTAGTAGCAAGACTTCACTGTTATCTGCCAGATTTGCAGGAGTGTCGTGTCTAAAGGTCAAGCCCATCAATGAAACCGCTTCCGGAGGAAGGCACAATTCTCCTGTGAAACCTGTATCGATGACAAACTCAATCGGGATGCTTCAACCATTCAGCAGCAAGAATGTCAACGCGACCATTGCGTGTCTATTCGTCACAGTCCCAGAAATCACTTGTAGACCCGCTCCATGACACCACCAAACGAGACAGCAACATTATATCCAATACGAATCCCAAAGAGTCGGGCGTTTGGGTGCTTCTTGCTAAGGTTACGAGATGCTTGCAACCCTGTTTTATCGACTTCATAATCACCTGTCTCAATGTCGATGATGACCATCTTGCCAATGTTGTCTTCGTTCTCGACCTGTTGACGGATTCCATTCTCGTACAGTTGCTTTGCACGTCGCGCAACTTCTTCGCGGCTTAGCAGAATCGCTTGCATGGGCTGACTCCTGATAGCTATTCGGCTTGCGTAGACTTCTTTATAAGATTTTACAGGTCGGTAGGATAAGCTAATGCTCACCCTACTAGCGTCTGCAATTAGGGATTAGGGCGTAAGAATCGTAGCGATGCCTGTTGTAAGTTGATGACGATCGATTGCCCAGACGATGGGACAAAAGCTCTAAGATCTTGGCAAGTGACCCAACGCCCTGCACCCGTCGGCGTGTTGTCAGCTACAAGACAGACCCGATACGTCTTTCCTGCTCTGATCCTATCGGTCACGATTCTCCTAAACTCTCTCTCGCGAGTCACGTTTGAATTGAGAACGTTGATGTTTGCACACATTCCAGTTCGTTGATCTGCATTGACTACCTGGATCAGAGCAGATATTCAGATAGAGATCGCCATTTCCAGGTGTAACATCCCCAGGAAACTGGAAGACTGGAAGCGATCGCAGTTGGAGGTATTCTGGCACCCGATCAGGTGATCTCCCTGGATACAAATCTGTTGTGACATCCTCATCCTAAGAGAACTTTTCAGGATAAGCATAACGTTCCCCTTCAGCGGCGGCAGATAACCTTTGCATCACCACCAATATCTTGATACCGTCCGCTGCACCAGGCTTGTTAGATGGCATTTCACTTTTGCATCCCACGGAGAGCGATCGCTTGCTATGATTAGGCATCATACCAAACAATTATCGCTTTTACTCTATGTGATTGGATGAGTAGAGTCACAATTTCGATCTTTAACACAAGCGACCCAGACAGCATCGAGCCGGTGGACTGTCTCGGTGTGGTAATCAACAGCCCTGAAGATGTGGTATCTGGGATAACAGATCGCTCAGGTAGATTTCAAGCAGATCTATCTCCCGGAAAGTATTTTTTCAACATCATTGACTATGCATTATTCCCAACCACTGAAAAAGGAATTCCTTATCTCCTGGATTACCCGATAGTTGTTAAAGTCAACCAGGACTTAGTGATTAAGGCAGAAATAGACTCTAGCTCAGTGCAAACCGAAGATGATATTCCTGAATTGTTAATAGTGAACGTGATTGTAGTTGCATACCCCTCAACCTGATTTCAGACTTGGTTTTCAGCCTTTTTTAGGCTACATGTGCCAAATCTGTAAACAGCTCTAGTTCAACTGGATACTCAAAAACCAGTTGAGCAGACAACCAGGGATTGGCAGCGCGAACTTCATCATAGAACGCATCAAGTTTCCAGTCTTCCTCTTTATTAGTTCCCAAATATTTTGTGAGAAACTCCAGACGCTTTGTTTGATAAGAATCTGAGGCTTGTAAACCTAGTTGATCCAAAGCTTCCAACTCAGACAAGATTATCCGGTCAGACTCAAGGCAGGCTTGATAATCAAGGTAGTAGAAAACTTGATCTCTCGATTGAGTCTGTTTAAGCGCCCCGTGACGGCGAAGTGCATTAAGTCTCATTTGTCCTGCCGCTGCATCGTGGTGAGAAATGATCAACCTATCTAGACTTTGACTCGGTGCAGCAAGTGTATACTTGAAAGCTCTATCCAAAATATCCATCAAAGTTACAGCCTGAATGAGTTGATGATTGAATAAATTACAACCCAGAGCATTCAAACCAACATTACTGCCACTGTCGGCGCGTAATTCTTCATCAACACCTCTCATGAACGATGCAGATTCCTTGTTCTTATGATTCATAGGCTGACTACCAAGAAAATGAGTCATGTTGTGCAAACTGATCAAAGCTGCTTGAACCTCATTGGCATCTGAGAACTCAAACAGTTGGCGAATTTCTGCTAACTGTTCAGGCAGCCAAAATGGCTCTAAAGCGGATAGAGTGTGGTTGACTGACTGAGCAGTATAGGTATTTAACAAATAGCCAACACTTTCGATACAAATCTCTGGCGGATCTGGTAGGTATTCAGGAATAAAGTACGGAGGGTGATGAATATTGGTTGCCTTCACCGTATGCGCGCCCACAAACCGAGTTCTCACCATTCCAATTGGACAACCGGGGTAGAGCGTAGTGTTAAGACGAGCTAATTGATTAGGATCATTGATAGCTAAGCCAGATGCCATTGAGTTCTCCCTGACCAAAGCCACAAATCCTGACCATAAAACGGGATGGTTGTGCATGGCGGGGACAGGTGCGACAATGACTGGCTGTCGAATCTGTTCAAAATTCTGCAAATAGAGCGTTTTTAGAGACTCCCAATTATTGCTCCTCAAAGCATTTGCATTCTCTCGACAAACCTGAGCATCCCAGAAAGCGTGACGCTCTTGATCTAAGTGATAAGCCGCATGATCTAAACAATTGGCAATTTTTTCGCTTAGAACTCTCTCGGCTGCTTGATTTAGGCATCCATGCAGTTGAAGAGATTGCAGACGATTTGCTAAATCTACTGCCTCGATTTGGCAATTGAGAGCAGTACGACGAGAAGCGGACAAACCTTGAAGAGAAGTTGACACCTCTACCTTACAAAGAAGTTGTTTGCGAGAGGAACGTTTACCAGATTCATCTGACATAGCTCTAAGCTCCAGTGCCTGAACATGACACTCACAGCATAGTAAAACCGCCTTAGCAAGCTAGATGTGTGCTTTGCTCACAACTGATTTTACATTGAGGCATTGGATGTGTGAAATTAGCACATTAAGAACCTTGAGTGAACTAGCCCAAGTGCAATGTTTGCACACTAAGCATAAAAACTAGGGCATCATGGTCAAAAAACTTGGTTCAGAAACACTTATCGGGACTTAAACAATGAATTAAAACCAAATGAGTTATGATCCATGCCAGATAAGAAGTTCACGTTGAAAAATACCCATGAAGGAAACTACACCCGACGCAATGCCTCCATGCTTTGAGAAATGGTGC